>CAMBCD010000084.1 GCA_945863085.1 Bordetella parapertussis | reverse complement strand
ATTTTCATCTCGCCGAAAATTCTGAAGGACGGCGGCTCTCTGCGCTGATCTGCACCAATCCGCAAAAGGGGCGACGCTGCGGCGCCGCCCCTTTTGTTTTGCAGGACCGGTTCGTCCGAGCCAACGCTTCCGCTAAAATCAGCCCATGTCCCAGCACCACAGCGAACAGCATCCCGCCGGCGCCCCGCAGAACATATTTCTGGTGGGGTTGATGGGGGCCGGCAAAACTTCCGTTGGCCGCATGCTCGCCAAACGCATGAACAAGGATTTTTACGATGCAGACGCTGAAATCGAACGCGCCACGGGGGTCAAAATCCCGGTGATTTTCGACATCGAGGGCGAGTCCGGATTTCGCGCCCGTGAGGAAAAGGTGATCGAACGACTTACTGCAATGCACGACATCGTGCTGGCGACCGGCGGCGGTGCCATATTGCTGCCTGCAAATCGGATCCGCCTCAAGCAGCACGGCCGTGTCATCTACCTGCGCGCCACCCCCGAAGACCTGTGGAAACGCACCCGGCGTGACCGTAACCGGCCACTGCTGCAAACGGTGAATCCGCTGGCAAAATTGAAGGAACTGCACGCCCAGCGCGATCCCCTGTACTCCGAAATAGCGGACCTGGTCGTCGATACCGGCGCACAAAGCGTGGGCACCCTGACCACTCACATCCAGCAACGGCTCATGGGTCTGGAGCAGAACATCAGCCAGAACCAGGCCTGAGAGAACTTCTGACATGCCTGCACAAAATCCACTGACGTCCCTGACCGTCAACCTCGCTGACCGCAGTTACCCGATACACATCGGACCGGGCCTGCTGGCGCGTGGGGAATTGATCGCGCAGCATCTGCCCCAGCGCAAAGCCGTTATTGTCACCAATACCGTCGTTGCCCCGCTGTACCTGCAGGCCTTGCAGGCCGGCCTCGCGCAACAGCAGGTTGCGGTGCAATCCATCGTGCTGCCCGACGGCGAAGCACACAAGGACTGGCGCACGCTGAATGAGGTGTTTGATGCCCTGCTGACACACCGCGCTGAACGCAAGACCACGCTGATCGCGCTGGGCGGCGGCGTCATCGGCGATCTCACCGGTTTTGCCGCGGCGGTGTTCCAGCGCGGCGCACCGTTCATCCAGATTCCAACCACCTTGCTGGCCCAGGTCGATTCTTCGGTCGGCGGCAAAACCGCGATCAACCATCCGCTGGGCAAAAACATGATCGGCGCGTTTTACCAGCCGCGCGTAGTCATCGCCGATACCGACACGCTGAAGACGCTGCCTGATCGTGAACTCTCGGCCGGCATTGCCGAAGTCGTCAAATACGGACTGATCGGCGATACCGGGTTCTTCGCCTGGCTGGAGGCCAACATGGATCGCCTGGTGGCGCGCGATCCCGCGGCGCTGACCCATGCCATCGAAGTCGCCTGCCGCAACAAGGCCGTGGTAGTCGCCAGCGACGAACGCGAGGAAGGTGTGCGCGCCATGCTCAATTTCGGCCACACCTTTGGCCATGCAATTGAATCCGGCCTCGGTTATGGCAAATGGCTGCATGGCGAGGCCGTCGCGGCGGGCATGATCATTGCAGCCCGGGTGTCCCAGAAAATGGGATTGGTGAATGCTGATGGTGTCGAACGCGCCATAAAACTGCTGCGCCGGGCCCGTTTGCCGGTGCTGGGTCCGAAGCTGGGCGTGGATCGCTACCTGGAATTGATGGGCCACGACAAAAAAGTCGAGGGCGGAAAAATACGCTTCATTCTGCTGCGGAGCATCGGTGATGCCTTCATCAGCGATGCCGTGCCGCGCGAGGTGCTGAACGCAGTGCTGAGCGGGGAGGGCGTTGATGGCTGACAAAGCTCCCTACGCCGCAGGTCCCGCCAATTCACGCGGCCGGCGTTTTCGCGAACCTGCACCGCGTGGCCGTTCGGAATATCAGCGCGATCGCGACCGCATCATCCATTCCACCGCGTTCCGCCGCCTTGAATACAAAACACAGGTCTTCGTCAATCACGAAGGCGACCTGTTCCGCACCCGCCTCACGCACAGCCTGGAAGTCGCACAGATCGGCCGTTCGGTGGCGCGCCATCTACTCCTTGACGAAGACCTGACCGAGGCCATCACGCTGGCACATGACCTGGGCCACACACCCTTCGGCCACGCCGGCCAGGATGCGCTAAATGCCTGCATGAAACCCCACGGCGGGTTTGAGCACAATCTGCAATCGCTGCGCGTAGTCGACATGCTGGAACAGCGTTATGGTGCTTTTGACGGTCTCAACCTGACCTTTGAAACCCGCGAGGGCATCCTCAAACACTGCTCGCTGAACAACGCGCGCACCCTGGGCGACATCGGTGAACGCTTCATCAAGCGCCAGCGTCCCGGCCTTGAGGCCCAGATTGCCAATCTGGCCGACGAAATCGCCTACAACAATCACGATATCGACGACGGACTGCGCTCCGGACTCCTGGACATGGAGCAACTGTCCACCGTCGCCATTTTCCGGCGCCACAAACGCACGGTGCTGCGTGAATTCCCCAAAATCGAGGGTCGGCGCCTGGTACATGAAACCGTGCGCCGCATGATCGATACCCTGGTCACCGATCTCAACCGGCAAAGCGCCGCCAACATCCGCGACCTGGCCCCGGAGTCCATCGCCGACATCCGGCGCGCGCCGGCGATGATCCGCTTCTCCGACCGCATCCGCGACGAGCAGGCCGAACTCAAGCGGTTTTTGCACGCCAATCTCTACCGGCATTACCGCGTATCGCGCATGAGCAGCAAGGCGCGCCGGATAATTTCCGATTTATTTCAGGCATTTATGAATGAGCCCGGATTGCTGCCCCCGGAATTCCAGGTACGGGCGCAGGCAGACACACCTCGCACCATCGCCGACTACATTGCCGGCATGACTGACCGCTACGCCATCGTTGAACATCGGCGTCTGTTTTCTATCGACGTCAGCTGAGTTTTTTTGGTGGCTTTACGGCGCGCCAGCGGTTGAAGCAACCCGTTGATGCAGGTAGACTTATCCGGTTTCACTCCGTTATTCGCATTTGGCTCGCCAGAATTTGTGGCATCGCAGCAAAATACTGCGTAAGCTATTGATTATCAGCATGTTTTAACGAGGCTCATGATGGCTCACCCAAATCTGCCGGAACCCCAAGGTTTGTATGACGGGGACCATGAACATGACGCCTGCGGTGTCGGTTTTATTGCCAACATCAAAGGCAAGAAAAGTCACGACATTATCGATCAGGGCCTGACCATACTGCGCAATTTGACGCACCGCGGTGCCGTCGGCGCAGACCCCACGGCTTCCGATGGCGCGGGGATACTGATCCAGATTCCGGATACTTTTTTTCGCGAAGAAATGGCCAAGCAGGGCATCAAACTGCCGCCACCCGGGCAATATGGCATCGGCATGGTGTTCCTGCCGCGCGAACCGGCTTCGCGCATCGCCTGCGAATATGAAATCGAACGTGCGATCAAGGAAGAAGGGCAGACCCTGATCGGCTGGCGCGATGTTCCGGTGGACAGCGAAGATCTCGGCGAGTCGGTCAAAAAAGTCGAACCGGTCATCCGCCAGGTGTTCATCGGTCGCAGTTCCGCGATCCGTGTTACCGACGCGCTCGAACGCAAACTCTACGTGATCCGCAAAAGCGCCGGCCATGCCATCCGCGCACTGAAGCTTGCCCACGGTACCGAATTCTGGGTTCCGTCGATGTCGGCGCGCACCATCGTCTACAAAGGCATGCTGCTGCCGTCGCAAGTCGGTACGTACTACAAGGATCTGCAGAATCCGCGCGTGGTGTCGGCGCTGGCGCTGGTGCACCAGCGTTTCTCGACCAACACTTTCCCGACCTGGGATCTTGCGCATCCCTTCCGCATGATCGCCCACAACGGTGAAATCAACACCGTGCGCGGCAACGTGAACTGGGTGCGCGCGCGTCAGGGCGCCATTTCCAGCCCGGTACTCGGCAATGACCTCAACAAACTGTGGCCGCTGATTTACCCGGGCCAGTCGGATTCGGCGTCCTTCGACAACGCGCTGGAATTGCTGGTGATGGGCGGTTATTCCATCGCCCATGCGGTGATGATGATGATTCCGGAGGCCTGGGAAGGCCACACGCTGATGGATCCCAGCCGCCGCGCGTTTTACGAATACCACGCAGCGATGATGGAGCCGTGGGACGGTCCCGCGGCGATCGCGTTCTCCGACGGACGCCAGATCGGCGCCACGCTCGATCGCAACGGACTGCGACCGGCGCGTTACATCGTCACCGATGACGACCTGGTGATCATGGGTTCGGAATGCGGCTGCCTGCAGATCCCCGAAGAAAAAATCATCAAGAAGTGGCGCCTGCAACCGGGCAAGATGTTCCTCGTCGACCTCGAAAAAGGCCGCATCATCGATGATGAAGAGCTGAAAGAATCGCTGTCTTCAAGCAAACCCTACGTCGAGTGGATGGAGCGCATCCGCGTCAAACTCGACGACGTCGAAAGCCAGAAAGCACAACCCGAGCGCAGCGCCGTACCCTTGCTTGATCGCCAGCAGGCCTTCGGCTACACCCAGGAAGACCTGAAATTCCTGATGATGCCCATGGCAGCCAACGGCGAAGAACCCATCGGCTCCATGGGCAACGACTCGCCTCCAGCCGTTTTATCCAATAAAAACAAAAACTTATATCAATATTTCAAGCAGCTGTTTGCGCAGGTCACCAATCCGCCGATCGATCCGATCCGCGAAGAACTGGTGACTTCGCTGGTGTCGTTTATCGGCCCGAAACCGAATCTGCTCGGTATCGATGAAATGAATCCGCCGATCCGCCTTGAAGTCGGCCAGCCGGTGCTGGATTTTTTCGAGATGGAAAAAATCCGCAATATCGACCGCTACACCGACGGCAAATTCAAATCCTGCGAACTCGACATCACCTATCCGGTGGTCTGGGGCAAGGAGGCGATTGAAGCGCGCCTCGCCAGTCTCGCCGCGCAGGCAGAAGACGCCGTGCGCACGGGGTATTCGATCCTGATCATTTCAGATCGCCGGGTGGATCGCGAACATGTCGCGATCCCGGCCCTGCTTGCGCTGTCGACCATCCATCATCACCTGACAGACAAGGGCCTGCGCACCAGCGCGGGTCTCGTTGTGGAAACCGGTTCGGTGCGGGAAGTGCATCATTTCGCGCTGCTCGGCGGCTACGGTGCCGAAGCCGTGCATCCCTACCTCGCGCTGGAAACCGTGCTGCAGCTCGCCGAAAGCGGCCAGTTCGGTGCCAACGTTGATGGTTACAAGGCCATCAAGAATTTCGTCAAAGCCGTCGGCAAGGGCCTGCGCAAGGTCATGTCGAAAATGGGCATTTCGACGTACATGTCCTACACCGGCGCGCAGATTTTCGAGGCCATCGGACTGGCGCGCCCGCTGATCGACAAGTACTTTACCGGTACTTCGTCCAACGTCGGCGGCATCGGCCTGTTCGAAGTGGCGGAAGAGGCGATCCGCACCCACCTCGGCGCATTCAGCGGTGACCCGGTGCTGGCCGGCGCGCTCGACACCGGCGGCGAGTACGCATGGCGGGTGCGCGGCGAAGATCACATGTGGACGCCGGACGCGATCGCCAAGCTGCAGCACGCAACACGGTCCAACAGCGCGGCAACCTACCGCGAATACGCGGACATCATCAATGACCAGTCGCAGCGGCATATGACCTTCCGCGGGCTGTTCGATTTCCGCTTCCACCGCTGCACGCCCGTGGACATCGCCGAGGTCGAACCGGCCGCGGATATCGTCAAACGTTTCTCCACCGGTGCGATGTCGCTGGGTTCGATTTCCACTGAAGCACACGCCACGCTCGCCGTCGCGATGAACCGCCTGGGCGGCAAATCCAACACCGGCGAGGGCGGCGAAGACCGCAAGCGTTACGCGCCGATCAAGGCCGGTGAAACCATGGCTTCGCGCCTCGGCTCGGACCGCGTCGTACGCGACATCCCGCTGCTGGCGGGAGATTCGCTGAAATCGAAAATCAAGCAAGTCGCTTCGGGCCGCTTCGGCGTCACCGCGGAAGACCTGGCGAGCGCCGAACAGATCCAGATCAAGATGGCGCAGGGCGCAAAACCCGGCGAAGGCGGCCAGCTGCCCGGCCGCAAGGTTTCGGAATACATCGCCGAAATCCGTTATTCGACGCCGGGCGTCGAGCTGATTTCACCGCCGCCGCACCATGACATTTATTCGATCGAGGATCTGGCGCAGTTGATCCACGACCTGAAAAACAGCAATACCGCTGCATCCATCAGCGTCAAGCTGGTGTCCGAAGTCGGTGTCGGCACGGTGGCCGCCGGCGTTGCCAAAGCCAAGGCCGATCATGTGACGATCTCCGGCCATGACGGCGGCACGGGCGCAAGTCCGTGGTCATCGATCAAGCACGCCGGCACCCCCTGGGAGCTTGGCCTGGCAGAAACCCAGCAGACGCTGGTGCTGAACCGCTTGCGCAGCCGTATCGCAGTACAGGTGGACGGCCAGATGAAAACCGGGCGTGACGTGATCATCGGCGCGCTGCTCGGCGCCGACGAGTTCGGCTTTGCCACTGCGCCGCTGGTCGCCGAGGGCTGCATCATGATGCGCAAATGCCACCTCAACACCTGCCCGGTGGGCGTGGCGACGCAGGATCCGGTGTTGCGCAAGAAGTTCACCGGCAAGCCCGAACATGTCATCAATTACTTTTTCTTCGTCGCCGAGGAAATCCGCGGCCTGATGGCCAAACTGGGCATCCGCAAATTCAACGATCTGATCGGACGCTCCGACCTGCTCGACATGCGCAAAGGCATCGAGCACTGGAAAGCCCGCGGCCTTGATTTCAGCCGGATTTTCCACCAGCCGCAGATCGGCCCCGAGGTTTCGCGCTTCCATACCGAAACCCAGGACCACGGGCTCGACAAGGCGCTGGATCACCGGTTGATCGAACTGGCAAAACCGGCGCTGGAGCGCGGCGAAAAAGTCACCATCGAAATGCCGATCCGCAACATCAACCGCACGGTCGGCACCATGCTCTCCGGCGAGGTCGCCAAACGTTATGGTCACGTCGGCCTGCCGGATGACACCATCCGCGCGCGTTTTGCCGGCTCGGCCGGACAGAGCCTGGGTGCATTCCTGTCGCGCGGCATCACGCTGGAACTGATCGGCGACACCAACGACTACTGCGGAAAAGGTTTATCCGGCGGGCGCATTACCGTGCAGCCGTCGCCGAAATTCCGCGGCGATGCGCTGCACAACATCATCACCGGCAACGCCGTACTCTACGGCGCGATCGCCGGGGAAGCCTATTTCCGCGGCGTCGCCGGAGAGCGTTTTGCCGTGCGCAACTCCGGCGCGCACGCCGTCGTTGAAGGCACGGGTGACCATGGCTGCGAATACATGACCGGCGGCACGGTCACCGTGCTCGGCGCCACCGGGCGCAACTTTGCTGCCGGCATGTCGGGCGGCATCGCTTATGTTTACGACGAAGACGGCAGCTTCGCCTCCTACTGCAACACGGCCATGGTCAAACTCGAACCCCTGCTCACCGAAGCCGAGCAGGATGCCAAAGTGTCACGCGATATATGGCACATGGGCGAAGCCGACGAGACGGTGTTGCGGCGGTTTGTCGAAAACCACGCGCGTTATACCGGCAGCACCCGCGCGCAGCAGATCCTCGCTGATTGGCCTGCCGCCCGCGGCAGGTTCATCAAGGTGTTCCCGAACGAATATCGCCGGGCTCTGGGCGAACTCGCAGCCAAGGGCAAGAAGATCGCTGCCTGACCGGCAGGCACACACTGCGCAGGAATTATTTTTGCCCTCAGGGGCGTGATGTTTCAGGGGTTGGACAGTCATGGGAAAAGTAACCGGATTTCTGGAATTCGAGCGACTGAATGAAGCTGCGGATAAACCGCAGGAACGGCTCAAGCACTGGCGCGAATTCGTACACCCGCTGACCAGCGAAGCCGCTGGCATCCAGGGCGCACGCTGCATGGATTGCGGCACGCCGTTCTGCATGAGCGGCTGCCCGGTCAACAACATCATCCCGGACTGGAACGACCTGGTATTCAGGCAGGACTGGCGGCAGGCGCTGGACACCCTGCACTCGACCAACAATTTCCCCGAATTCACCGGCCGCGTCTGCCCTGCACCCTGTGAAGCCGCCTGCACGCTGAACATCAACAGCACCCCGGTCGGCATCAAGTCGATTGAGCACGCAATCATCGACAAGGGCTGGGAATCGGGATGGGTAGTAGCACAGCCGCCGGCGAAAAAAACCGGAAAACGTGTCGCGGTGATCGGTTCCGGCCCGGCGGGACTCGCCTGCGCGCAGCAACTGGCGCGGGCCGGCCACGATGCCGTGGTATTCGAAAAAGCGGATCGCGTCGGTGGTCTGCTGCGTTACGGCATCCCCGATTTCAAGATGGAAAAGCAGCTGATCGACTGCCGCATGGCGCAGATGCGCGCTGAAGGCGTCGAGTTTCGCGTCAATCAGGATGTCGGCGGCGCAGTACCCGCCAAAAAACTGGTCGATGAATTCGACGCCGTGGTGATGGCCGGCGGCGCGGAACAGCCGCGCGATCTGCCGGTGCCCGGCCGTGAACTCGAAGGCGTTTATTTCGCGATGGAATTCCTGCCGCAACAGAACAAGGTCGTGGCCGGCGACAAGATTGATGGGCAGCTCAAGGCCACCGGCAAACATGTGGTGGTGATCGGCGGCGGCGATACCGGTTCCGACTGCGTCGGCACGTCGAACCGGCATGGCGCCGCTTCCGTGATGCAGTTCGAACTGCTGCCGCAGCCGCCGGAACAGGAAGACAAACCCATGGTCTGGCCGTACTGGCCGGTGAAACTCCGCACCTCGAGCTCGCACGAAGAAGGCTGCCAGCGCGACTGGGCGGTGGCGACCAAACGGTTTGAAGGCAAAAACGGCAAGATCGAGAAATTGATCGCCGCGCGGGTGGAATGGAAAGACGGCCAGATGCGCGAAGTGCCGGGCTCCGAATTCACCATCAAGGCTGATCTGGTGCTGCTGGCGATGGGTTTCACCGGACCGCGTCAGGGCCTGCTTGATCAACTGGGCGTGGCCAAGGACAACCGCAGCAATGTCAAAGCCGACACCGACAAATACCAGACTTCCGTCGGCAAAATATTCGCCGCCGGCGACATGCGCCGCGGACAATCGCTGATCGTATGGGCAATCCGCGAAGGCCGTCAGTGCGCACGCTCCGTCGATGAGTTTTTGATGGGTTCCACGGAATTACCACGTTGAAAATCCGGATTGAGGAATGAGGATTGAGTAGTCCGTGGTGACTAATCCGCTTTATCCTCAATCCTAACGGCTCAATCCTGATGTTAAAAAACGACACCCTGCTGCGCGCACTGCT
>CAMBCD010000083.1 GCA_945863085.1 Bordetella parapertussis | reverse complement strand
ACAGTCAGCAGCGGTGTGATCAGCGTCAATCAAAGAGTGCCCGCCGCCGGTTACTCCGCCGGCGCGCCGTTGATCGCTATTGCTGCGCGCGCCGGGTCCATCGACACCCTGCGTTACCTGATCAGTGCCGGGGCCAATCTCAATGCCAGCACACCGGTCAATGAAACGCCGCTGATGCTGGCGGCGTATTTCCGTGACGATGGCAATGCATCAACCGACCGGCATGACGCCGCCGTGCGCCTGCTGGTCGAGGCGGGTGCGAGCCTCGAGACTGTCCCGAACAGTTACACCCCGCTCGCGTATGCCGCCTACAACAACCGGCAGCGCGCGTTGCGGTTCCTGATTGATCGTGGCGCACGCCTGGATGCCGATGCCAGCGGCGGCAGGGTCTACGTCAATACCCCGCTGATGATGGCGACGATACAGGGGCATCGCGACGTGGTGCGCATGTTGCTGATCGCCGGAGCTGATCCGCTGATCCGCGTCAGCGACGGCCATACCGCCCGTGAATTTGCGCTGAAGTACCGCCACTCGCATGTCGAGCCCATGCTGGCCTGTGCCGAAAACATGCCGGTCGGCCGGCGTTATTCCCAGCACTGTGAAGGCCGAGTCGCTACCTCGCAATAGTCGAAAACTGAAATTCAGGGTGTCGCCTGTGGCTTCAGCGTAATGATTAGTACGCCGGCCAGCACCAGTGCCGCACCAGTGAATTGTGTCAGCGTCACGGTTTCACCGAGAAACATCCAGGCGAAGGCCATGGTGGCCAGTGGGCCGACGCAACCGACCAGCGAAACCTGGTTGGCGCCGATGCGTTTCAGGCCCTCGGCCATCAGCCACAGCGGCAGCACCGTGGCGAAGACCGCGAGCACGGCGACCAGCATATAAATTTCTTGCCCGATCACCAGCGCCTGCAGCGGGCGGATGGCCATGAAATGGGCGATGACGAAGCCGGTGGCAATCAGCGAGGCGTAGGCCGAAAAACGCATGGAGCCGAATTTGTGCACCAGCCGGCTGCCGGCGACCAGATAGGTGGCATAGGTGACGGCGCTGCCGAATACCAGCATCGCGCCCCAGACGGTCAGCAGCAGGCTCTCCCCGAGTTGCGCCTCCGCGCTGAACACCAGCGCGATGCCGGCGTAAGACAGGCCCAGCGACAGCAGTTGCCGGCCGCGCAAGGGCTGTTGCAGGAAAGCCGCCGACATCAGCAGCACCAGCGTGGGGTACAGATAGAGAATCAGCCGGCCGAAACCCGCGGATATGTACTGCAGTCCCGCCAGGTCAAGAAAACTGCCGAGGTAGTAGCCGAGAAAGCCGAGGGCGGTGATACCGGCGATTTCGCGGACGGTAAATGCTACCGCCGGGCGTCCTGCCCACCAGGCCATCAGCAGGAACAGCGGTGCGGCGAACAGCATGCGCAGTGCAAGCAGCGTCATGGTGTCGACGCCGTACTGGTAGGCGGCCTTGACCAGCACCGGTTTGGCGGAAAAGGCGATCGAGCCTGCGAGTACGCAGGCGATGCCGATCGTTGCGCCGCGCCGGTGTTGCTGCGGATCCTGCACTAGCGGCGGCGCCCGCCGCCGAGTATGGAGCCCAGCACGCCGCGGATGATGTCGCGACCGACCTGCGAGCCGATGGCGCGGGCCGCGCTTTTGGTCGCGAGTTCGATCGCACCTTCGCGCCGCCCGCCGCGCGGGCCGGTGGAGCCGCCGAGCAGTCCGCCCAGCGCGCCGAGCAGCCCGCCGCCCGAATCACCCTGTGGCGCGGCAGCGCCGGGTTTCGTGGCCGCTTGCTGTTCCTGTACCCGCTGCGCCAGTTTTTCATAGGCGGATTCGCGATCCTCGACCTTGTCGTAGGTCCCGGCGAGCAACGAGCTCTTGATGGTGGCGGCGCGTTCTTCGGGCTTTACTGCACCGAGGCGGCTGCCCGGCGGCAATACGAGTGCACGTTCGACAATGCAGGGCCGGCCTTTTTCGTCGAGAAACGACACCAGCGCCTCGCCGACACCGAGTTCGGTGATCGCCGCCTCGACATTGAGTTTTGGATTGGCGCGCAGCGTGGTCGCCGCACTTTTGACGGCTTTCTGGTCGCGCGGCGTGAATGCGCGCAGCGCATGCTGCACGCGGTTGCCGAGCTGGCCGAGTACGGTCTCCGGAATGTCCAGCGGATTCTGCGTGACAAAGTACACGCCGACGCCCTTGGAGCGGATCAGCCGCACCACCTGCTCGATTTTTTCGAGCAGAGCCTGCGGGGCGTCGCTGAACAGCAGGTGTGCTTCGTCGAAGAAAAAAACCAGTTTCGGTTTTTCCGGATCGCCGACTTCGGGCAGTTGTTCAAACAGTTCGGACAGCATCCACAATAAAAATGTCCCGTAGAGCTTGGGCGAGTTCATCAGCTTGTCGGCGGCGAGGATGTTGATGACGCCGCGGCCCTTGCCGTCGGTCTGCATCAGGTCCTGGATGTTCAGCGCCGGTTCGGCGAAGAAACTGTCGCCGCCCTGTTGTTCGATTTCGAGCAGGCCGCGCTGGATCGCGCCGATCGATGCCGCCGAAACATTGCCGTACTGGGTGGTGAAGTTTTTCGCGTTTTCGCCGACATGCTGCAGCATGGCGCGCAGATCCTTCAGGTCGAGCAGCAGCAGGCCGTTGTCATCGGCGATCTTGAACACCAGCGTCAGCACACCCTGCTGGGTGTCATTCAGGTTGAGCAGCCGCGCCAGCAGCAGCGGGCCCATTTCGGAAACCGTTGCCCGCACCGGGTGGCCCTGCGTGCCGAAGGCATCCCAGAACACCACCGGACAGGCCTCGTAGGCAAAATCCGTGATGTTCAGCTGTTTGATGCGTTCTTCGATTTTCGGCCTGGGTTCGCCTTTTTGCGACAAACCGGCGAGGTCGCCTTTGACGTCGGCCATGAACACCGGCACGCCGATTTTGGAGAACCCTTCGGCGATACGCTGCAGGGTCACGGTTTTGCCGGTGCCGGTGGCGCCGGCGATCAGGCCGTGGCGGTTGGCCAGGCCGGGAAGCAGGCACAAATCATGTTCGGATTTGGCGACGAGCAGCGGAGCGACCATGGCAGGTTCCTGATTTCGCTATGATAAAATTTGAATAATTCTAACGGGTTATCAGGGTTTCAGAAGGGGTTTCAGCAAATCCATGGCCGGACATTCGAAGTGGGCGAACATCCAGCACCGCAAGGGGCGGCAGGATGCCAAGCGGGGCAAGATTTTCACGCGCCTGATCAAGGAGATTACCGTCGCTGCACGCCTCGGCGGGGGTGATCCGGCGACCAACCCGCGACTGCGGCTGGCGATGGACAAGGCCTACGACAACAACATGCCCAAGGACAACGTCGAGCGCGCGATCAAACGCGGCAGCGGCGAACTGGAGGGCGTGAATTACGAGGAAATCCGCTACGAAGGTTACGGCATCGGTGGCGCTGCGGTGATGGTCGATTGTATGACCGACAACCGCACCCGCACCGTGGCCGATGTGCGCCATGCCTTCACCAAGTACGGCGGCAACCTCGGTACCGACGGCTCGGTCGCCTTCCTGTTCAGGCATTGCGGGCAGATGGTGTTCGCGCCGGGCACCGATGAAAGCAAGCTGATGGATGCGGCGATCGATGCCGGCGCAGAAGACGTGGAAACCCATGAGGACGGCAGCATAGAAGTCATCACCGGGCCTGCCGAGTTTTCCGCGGTGCGCGCCGCACTGCTCAAAGCCGGCTTCAAACCGGAACTGGCCGAGGTCACCATGAAACCGACCACGGACAATGCGCTGGCCGGCGATGACGCCCTGCGCATGCAGAAACTCCTGGATGCCCTCGAGGCCGTCGACGACGTGCAGGAGGTGTACACCACCGCAGTCCTCGACGAGCCCGCTTGAGCGCGGCGACCCCCACGCTTCGTATCCTCGGCATTGACCCCGGGCTGCGCGTCACCGGTTTCGGGGTCATCGAACAGACCGGTCAGCGCCTGACCTATGTCACCAGCGGTTGTATCCGCAGCGGCGAAGGTGAACTGCCCCAGCGCATCAAGGTGCTGCTTGAAGGCCTGCAGGAAGTGATTGCTGCCACCCGCCCGCAGTGCGTGGCCATCGAGCAGGTGTTCGTCAACATCAATCCCCAGTCAACGCTGCTGCTCGGGCAGGCCCGCGGTGCGGCGATCTGTGCCGCGGTGGCGAGCGCGTTGCCGGTGGCCGAGTACACCGCGCTGCAGGTCAAGCAGGCTGTTGTCGGTGCCGGCAAGGCGAAAAAAGAACAGGTGCAGGCCATGGTGCGGCGCCTGCTGAAACTCGCCGGCGATCCCAGCCCCGATGCCGCCGATGCGCTGGCCTGCGCGATCTGCCATGCGCACGGTGGACAGGGTTACGGCGGGGTTGGCGCAGGTCACCGGCGACGGGCAGGGCGCTTGCGATGAGCCGCATCCTGCTGGCCTGGGAACTGGGCACCGGGTTCGGGCACCTTTCGCATTTTCTGGGCCTTGCACCCCGGCTGCTGGAGCGCGGGCACACCTTGCATATTGCCGCACGCGAGATCGGCAACGCGCACAGGGCGATCGGCGGGCTGCCGATTACCGTGCACCAGGCGCCGCTGTGCCTGAATACTTACGGCGGCCTGCAGGAGCCGCCACTGAATTTTGCCGAGATCCTGATGCGCTACGGCTACCTTGATCCGCCGATGCTGCAGGCGATGGCTGCGGCATGGCGTGCCTTGCTCGATGCGACGCGCACGGATCTGCTGATTGCCGACCATGCGCCGACAGCGCTGATTGCAGCCCGCCTTGCCGGAATTCCGACGGCCGTCATTGGCAGTCCGTTTGCCGTGCCGCCGAATATTCATCCGACGCCGAATATGCGGCAATGGACGCAGGTTCCGGTGGCGCGACTGACCGACAGCGACGCGCGGGTAATTGGCGCAGTGAATGCGTCATTGCCGGTCGGGGCGCGGCCGATTGCGGCGATCCACGAGATTTTTTCCGGCGCGTCGCAGTTTTTTCTCGGGGTTCCCGAGACGGATCCCTACGGATCGCGGGATACCGCGATCTATCTCGGACTGAACGGGCACAGTACAGGCACCGCGATGCCGGCATGGCCTCAAGGCACGGGCAAGCGGATCCTGGTCTATCTGCACGGGAATTACCCGCATGTCGAGGCAGGCATGCGCGCACTTGCAGCCGGCGGCACCCGTGTTATTGCCCATATACCGGGCGCTGACCAGAAGTTTCTGGGGCTGATGTCTGCGCTGGGAGTGCATGCCTCCAGTGAACCCGTGGACATGGTCCGCCTGCTGACGCAAGCGGATCTTTGCGTGACCCATGGTCCGGGAGCGGCATTGGCGGCACTTCAGGCGGGTGTGCCGGTATTGATGTTGCCAAAACAGCTCGAAAACTTCCTCTTTGCAATGGCGTTGCAGCGCATCGGAGTTGGCGCACTGATACACCCGGAGCAGGACCATCCCGATTTCGCCGGTGTGCTGGCAGAGATGCTTTCGGACAGCCGGTATTCCGTCGGCGCGCGTGCTTTTGCCAGTCGTCATCGGGATGATGTCGCTGATGCAATCGCAGAACAGGTCATTGCCTGCATCGAAGCCCGTTGCGCGGTGCCGACCGCATGATCCGCATCCTGTCGGCGTGGCATGATGGTAATTTCCGCTGCAATGCGGCTGCGCTGGCGCAACGTCATGCCGGACCGTCTGTTGGTACAATGACGGACCGGGCGATTGCCCGCATCGAAGCCTTGGCCTTACCGGGAGCCGGACCCAGTCCATGATCGGCCGCGTATCAGGACGTTTGCTGACCAAACAGCCGCCGCAAATCACGGTGGACGTGAACGGCATCGGTTATGAAATCGACGTGCCGATGAGTACGCTCTACCAGCTGCCGGCGACCGGCGCCGAAGTCACCCTGTATACCCAGTTGATCGTGCGCGAGGATGCGCATCTGCTGTACGGTTTTGCCACCGAAGCCGAACGTGCGCTGTTTCGCCAGTTGATCAAAATTTCCGGCATCGGTGCGCGCACTGCGTTATCGGTGCTGTCGGGCCTGTCGGTGGCCGAGTTGCGCGAGGCGGTGCGAGGGCAGGACATCGCGCGCATGACCAAAATCCCCGGCATTGGCAAAAAAACCGCGGAGCGCCTGTTGCTGGAGCTGCGCGACCGCCTCGACTTCAAGGCCGGGGACTCGTCCGCAGGCGGCGTGGCTGCACCTGGCACCGGCGACATCGTCAATGCACTGAGCGCGCTTGGTTACAATGACCGTGAAGTGAACTGGGCGGTGGAAAAACTGCCGGCCGGAGTGTCGGTGACCGAAGGTATCCGCCAGGCGCTGAAACTGTTGTCGAAGTCATGAACGTCAGTCATAAAAAAACATGATCGAAACCGACCGCCTGATTGCCGCCGCACCGGCTTCCGCCCAGGAAGAGGTGTTCGAGCGCGCATTGCGGCCCAAGGCGCTGGATGAATATGTGGGCCAGGAAAAAATCCGCGGCCAGCTGTCGATATTCATCGAGGCCGCGCGCAAACGCAGCGAGCCGCTCGATCACGTGTTGCTGTTTGGCCCGCCAGGTCTGGGCAAAACAACACTTGCCCACATCATCGCGCGCGAGATGGGCGTCAACCTGCGCCACACCTCGGGCCCGGTGCTCGAGCGCGCCGGCGACCTCGCGGCAATACTGACCAACCTCGAACCGAACGACGTGTTGTTCATCGACGAGATCCACCGCCTGTCACCGGTGGTCGAGGAAATACTGTATCCGGCGCTGGAGGATTTCCAGATCGACATCATGATCGGCGAGGGCCCGGCGGCGCGTTCCGTCAAGCTCGATCTGCCGCCGTTCACGCTGGTTGGTGCCACTACGCGCGCGGGAATGCTGACCAATCCGCTGCGTGACCGCTTTGGCATCGTTGCCCGGCTGGAGTTTTACACCACGGATGAGTTGACTCGGATTGCCGAGCGTTCGGCACGGCTGCTGGAAGTCGGGATGGATGCAGGCGGTGCGCGCGAAATTGCCGGCCGTTCGCGCGGCACACCGCGCATTTCCAACCGCCTGCTGCGCCGCGTCCGCGATTTTGCCGAGGTGCGTGCTGACGGACGCATCACGCGCACAGTCGCCGATGATGCGCTGAAAATGCTTGATGTTGACGCGGTCGGCCTGGATGTCATGGACCGCAAGCTGCTGCAGGCGGTGATCGAAAAGTTCGGTGGCGGGCCGGTCGGTGTCGAGAATCTGGCCGCTGCGATCGGCGAGGAGCGCGACACCATTGAAGACGTGCTGGAGCCCTACCTGATTCAGCAGGGTTACCTGCAGCGCACCCCGCGCGGGCGTGTGGCCACTGCCGCGGCTTACCGCCATTTCGGCCTGGCCGAGCCGCGCGGCGACGGATTACGGGATTTGTGGAATTCCGGCACACCGACGCCATGACAATTTGTTATATAACATATTGTTTTAATTGAATAAATCGCCAAAACGGCGGCATTTGCCCGCATCGCCTTCAGTTGCTCCGCACGCCGCCGCAGCGGCACATCCACCCTTTTCCTGGCCGATCCGCGTTTATTACGAAGACACCGATGCCGGCGGCGTGGTGTTTTATGCGAACTATCTGGGCTTCATGGAGCGTGCACGTACCGAGTGGCTGCGTGCGATGGGTTTCGAACAACCGGAAATGGCGGAGAAGGACGGCGTGCTGTTCGTGGTGCACGCGGTGAACATCAAATACCTGAAACCGTCGCGGTTCAACGACAGCTTGCAGGTCACCGTGGAAGTCGTTAACGTCGGCGGCAGCCGCATCCGGTTTTTGCAGCAGGTGCTGCGCGGGAACGAGGAGATTGCGCGGGCGGAGGTCGAGGTCGTGTGCGTCAGCACCGGCACGTTCAGGCCGGCCCGCATGCCCGACGCGATGCATACAACAATAGAAAAAAGACAGAACGAAAAGACTGAACGAAAAACAGGAACGGAAAATTGAACGCAACGCTTACTCATGACATGTCCGTGCTCAGCCTGATCACCGGCGCGAGCGTTCCGGTGCAGCTGGTGATGCTGGTCCTGCTGCTGTCATCGCTCATTTCCTGGTACTACATTTTTCTCAAGATATTCACGCTGCGCCGCACTGTCCGGCAGACCGCCGAGTTCGAACGCCAGTTCTGGAGCGGTGCCGATCTGAAGGACCTGTTCCAGCGCGCGGTCAATGCGCGGGATTCCGCGGGCAGCCTCGAGCGCATTTTTGAATCCGGTTTCCGCGAATTCACCAAGCACCGGCGTGAGCCCGGCGTCGACGTCGGCGCCCTGATGGACAGTACGCGGCGCGCGATGCGCGCCACCTACCAGCGTGAAATGGACAAGCTGGAATCCTCGCTGTCCTTCCTGGCCACGGTCGGCTCGGTCAGCCCGTACGTCGGCCTGCTCGGCACGGTGTGGGGCATCATGAATTCCTTCCGCGGGCTGGCCAATGTCGGCCAGGCGACGCTGAGCCATGTGGCACCCGGCATCGCCGAAGCGCTGATCGCCACCGCCATCGGCCTCTTTGCGGCGATTCCCGCGGTGGTCGCCTACAACCGTTTTGCGGGGGACGTGAACCAGTTGGCGATCCGTTTCGATTCCTTCACCGAAGAATTTTCCAACATCCTGCAGCGGCAGGTGCATTAAATGACTGATCACAAGTCCTGACATGCTGATCGAAAAACGCAGCGGCCGCCGCCTGATGAACCAGATCAATGTCGTGCCGTACATCGACGTGATGCTGGTGCTGCTGGTGATTTTCATGGTCACCGCGCCGATGATGAATCCGAGCAAGGTCGATTTGCCGTCGGTAGGCAAGTCATCCGAGATCAAGGTTCCACCGCTGCAGATCATGATCGACAAAAAGGGCGACCTGACGTTTCGTGACCAGGACGGCAAGGCGGATCGCAAAGTGAAGTGGGACGAGGTGATCGCCCTGATCAAGGAACGGCAGTCGCGGAATCCGGAGCAGGCGGTGGTGATTGCGGCGGACAAGGGTGTGCTCTACGAAAAAGTGGTCGAAGTGATGGATACACTGCAACGGAACAACGTGCAGCGGGTGGGGCTGCTGGTACGTCCCGGTAATTAATGAAAATTGCACAAATAATGGCAAAAACATGCCTCTGCTCATTTGGCAAATTAGGCCGCCATGTTTTTGGAAAAAATCAATAATCAATGACCACTGCCGCGATCAGCTCCCGCGATCAGGCCCTCGCCAGCGGGCTGGCCTTCGTGATGCATGTGCTGTTCCTGATCCTGCTGGTGTTCGGCGTGAGCTGGCAGCATAAGCAGATCGACACCGCGGTAGTCGTCGATCTCTGGCGCGACCTGCCGACAGCGGCGCCGCCGCGGGCCGAGCCGCCACCACCGCCTGCCGTAAAACCAGTACCGCCGCCA
>CAMBCD010000082.1 GCA_945863085.1 Bordetella parapertussis | reverse complement strand
CAGGGCGTCGACTACCGGCGGCAGAACGAAATCCTCAGCTACCTGCGCGACCTGCGGGAAATCGATGCGCGCTGGGACCTGGAAGTGCTGCGCGCGCGGGTCGAGGGCGCTTCCGGCAAGGCGCGCCCGGCGGATGACCGGGGCGCACGCGCCCCCGAACTGCTGAAGCGCCTGCAGCAGTCCGCCGCGGAAGCCGGGAGCCCGGTGCTCAACCACAGCCTGCCGGCGCTGGTGCAGGCATTCAGCCAGAAAATCGAACTGATCAACCGTTATCGCGCGGCCAATGCCACAGCCACACAATCGCTGGGACGCATGGTTGAATTCGATAACGAAATCGCCGGACTGGTGCGGGGGGCATGGGCTGGTTTTGCGCAGCGCGACCGTCTGGTCGCCGTGGAAAGCACTTCAGCACTGCTGTTCGCCCAGGTCATGCGTTACGCCACCGACCCGTCTGACGTGCAGCGCAAGAATGTCGAATTGTTCGCCGCCGACCTGCGCAAAGCCGGCACCGGCGTGCCGCCCGCGCTGCGCGAAGGCCTCGCCCGCGTCGACACCACGGTGGAGCAGATCCTCGGCGCCAAACCGGTGGAAAATGAACTGTTCCAGAAAATCACGATTGCTTCAGCGGGGCCGCGCATCGACAGCCTGACCGACGCTTTCAGTACGGAAAGCGCCGATGTGCAATCCGACGGCGAACGTTACCGCATTTACCTGATCGCCTATGCCGGCGCGCTGCTGATCCTGATCGGCTGGTTGCTGTCAAAACTGGCGCTCAGTTATCGCGTGCTCGAATCCCGTGTTGAAGAACGCACGCGTGAACTCACTGACGCGCTGCGGCAATTGAAGGAGTCCGAGTCACAGCTGATCCAGACCGAGAAAATGTCCTCGCTGGGCCAGATGGTCGCCGGCATCGCCCACGAAATCAACACGCCGCTGGCCTACGTCAAGAACAGCCTGGGCTCGGTCGCCGGCAAGCTGCCCGACGTCAAGCAGCTGATCGTCGAAACCAACAAGCTGCTGCGGCTGATGGAAGACCCCAGTCCGGACCCGGCGCGGCTGCAGGCCAAGTATGCCGCGGTGCGCGGTCTGATCCACCATTTTGCCGAGCAGCAGGCGCTGGCCGAACTCGGCCAGCTCGCGAACGACGGCCTCTACGGCATCGAGCAGATTTCGGAAATCGTGCTCAACCTGAAAAATTTCAGCCGGCTCGACCGCAGCAAGGTGTCGAGCTTCAACCTGAACGAGGGCCTCGACAGCGCACTGATACTCGCCAAACACGAGTTGAAGCACTTTTCAGTCAAAAAACAGTTCGGCGACATTCCCGCCATCACCTGCTCGCCTTCACAGCTGAACCAGGTGTTCCTCAACCTGATCAACAACGCGGCGCAGGCCATTGAAAGCGGCGCCGGGGAAATCACGCTCCTTACACGGATGGAAGGCGCAGACCATGTCGCCGTCGAAATCGCCGACAACGGCAAGGGCATTCCGCCGGAAATCATGTCCAAGATCTTTGATCCGTTTTTCACCACCAAGGCCGTGGGCAAGGGCACCGGCCTCGGGCTGTCGATTTCATACAAGATTATCGAGCAGCACGGTGGTAGCATCAGCGTTGATTCCACTGTAGGACAGGGCACCCGTTTCACGATCGTGCTGCCGTTGACGCCTCCGGAAACGGCAACCCTGGACGACCAGCAATGACAACCGGCTTTCCAAAAAAAATCGGCAAATACGAGGTGCAGGGCATCCTCGGCCGCGGCGGCATGGGTGTGGTCTACAAGGCCTTCGATCCGGCGATTCACCGCCAGGTCGCGATCAAGACCATTACCAAGTCGGCGATGGATCCCTCGGAGCTGCAGTACGCGATCGCGCGTTTCCGCCATGAAGCACAGGCCGTCGGCCGGCTGACCCATCCGCGCATCGCCGCCATCTTCGACTACGGTGAAGATGCTGAAATTGCCTACATCGTGATGGAACTGGTCAACGGCAAATCGCTGTACGAACACCTGCAGAACAAGGCCAAGTTCGAACTCGCGGAAATCGGCGAAATCGTCCGCCAGCTGCTCGACGGCCTCGGTTACGCCCACGCCCAGGGCGTGGTGCATCGTGACGTCAAACCCTCCAACATCCTGATCAATGACGACGGCCGGATCAAGATCAGCGACTTCGGCATCGCCCACCTTGATTCGTCCTCGCTGACCCAAGTCGGCGAAATCATGGGTTCTCCCGGTTACATGTCGCCGGAGCAATTCACCGGCGATGAACCCGATGCACGCACCGACATTTATGCCGCCGGCGTGATCGCCTACGAATTGCTGGCGAGCCGAAAGCCGTTCATCGGCAGCAATGTCGAGATCATGCGCCAGGTGATCGGTGAACGCCCCGCCAATCCGTCGGAATTCAATCCGCAGATTTCGGTGCAACTCGACTGGGCCACGCACAAGGCGCTGGCGAAAAAACGTGAAGACCGCTTCCAGAACGCGCGCGAATTCGCACTGGCTTTTGTGCAGGGCATCGCTGCCAGCCTGCGTACCAGCAAAAAGACCGAGGCCGAAGAAGCCGCCGAAGTGCCGACGCAGCGACTCGATCCGAAACTGGTATCGGCAGCGCGGATGATTTCCGGGATGCAGGCGGCCAAGGCCGCGGCAAATCCGGCACCGGCGGCAACAGAGCTCACAGCCACGGCATTCGACACCAGCGGCAAAAAAGCGAAACTGCTGTTCGTTGACGACGAAGAACGCATACTCAACGCGCTGCGCTCGGTGTTCCGCAACCAGTACAACGTGTTCACTGCGAGCAGCGGCCCCGAGGCGATGGAATTCCTCAAACGCTTCCGTCCGCACGTGGTCATCAGCGACCAGCGCATGCCGGAAATGACCGGGGTCGAATTCCTGCGCCAGGTCAAGGATTTTGCGCCGCAGACGGTGCGCATCCTGCTCACCGGTTATTCGGACCTCGCCTCCATCGTCGGCTCGATCAATGACGGTGAAGTATTCCGCTTCATCAGCAAGCCCTGGGATAACGCTGAAATCCAGAAAACCATCGGTGAGGCCGCGGCCATCGCGCTGGAACTCGCCGACATGGCGGCAGCGCCGGTCATCGTGCCCGACAAACTCGGCAGCGGCATCCTGGTGCTGAACCCGGACCAGAGCGTATTCCGCGCCGTCAACGAACTGATGGGCAGCGTCTGCCCGGTGCTGCACGCGCCGGACATGGACCGCGGACTGGCGATACTGGCAGAGCAGGAAATCGCCGTGATCATCGCGGACATCCGCAGCGGTGACCAGAAATCGGTCGCCACCTTCAAGCTGCTGAAGCAGGACCATCCGGAAATCCTCGCCATCCTGACCACCGAGGCCTCGGATTCGGAACTGGTAATCGACCTGATCAACCAGGCCCAGGTATTCCGTTTCCTCAACAAGCCGCTGAACCTGAAGCTGCTGCAGCAGCATGTGCATGCCGCGCTGGCGCGTTACCAGTCTTTCCGCAAAACGCCGAAATTGCTGAAACAGCACAAGGTCGCGGCGGCACAATCGTCCGACGCCTCCATGCTCGGCCAGTTGCGCGAACGGCTGCGTTCGGTCAAGTCCTGGCTTGGTGTCTGACGCTGGCTTGGCGTCTGAAGCCGGCTGGGCGTCTGACGCTGCAGTCGCGGGTAACTTCTAAACCCAGTCTTTGGCCAGCAGGAAATCGGTGTAGAGCCGCGCTTCCGGCGTGCCGGCCTGTGGCTGCCAGTCATAACGCCAGTGCACCACCGGTGGCAGTGACATCAGGATCGATTCCGTGCGTCCGCCGGACTGCAGCCCGAACAGGGTGCCGCGGTCATGCACCAGGTTGAATTCGACATAACGGCCGCGGCGATAGGCCTGGAAATCACGCTCGCGTTCGCCGTACGGCAGATCACGCCTGCGTTCG
This sequence comes from Bordetella parapertussis, assembly GCA_945863085.1. Next base: position 5,677 of record CAMBCD010000082.1, on the reverse strand, counting down.
ATGATGGGCACATAGGCCGGCAGAAAATGCTCACCGACGCTGCGCGTCAGCGCAAATGAAGTCGCAAAATCCGGCTCGGCCAGATCATCGAAGAATATGCCACCGATGCCACGCGGTTCATTGCGGTGTTTCAGGAAAAAATAACGGTCACACCATTGTTTGAAACGCGGATGATGTTCCGCGCCGAACGGCGCCAGTGCATCACGGCAGGTACGGTGGAAATGCACTGCGTCTTCTTCGAAGCCATAGTACGGCGTCAGGTCCATGCCGCCGCCGAACCACCACACCGGCGCAGCGCCCGTCTTTTCGGCGACAAAACAACGCACGTTCAAGTGCACTGTCGGCACATAGGGATTGCGCGGATGCAGCACCAGCGATACACCCATGGCCTGAAAGGAACGTCCGGCCAGTTCCGGCCTTGCCGCGGATGCCGACGGCGGCAGGTTATCGCCAAACACATGGGAAAATCCGACACCACCGCGTTCGAACAAGGCGCCGCCTTCGATCAGCCGGGTGATGCCGCCGCCGCCCTGCGGCCGCTGCCACTCGTCACGCAGGAAGCTGCCGCCGTCGAGGACAGCCAGCTGGTCGACGATGGTCTGCTGCAGACCAGTCAGGTAATTTTTGACTGCGGTGATATCCATCACTGTGCCCGGGGTGGATGTGCCGGCGGTGAAGCGGCGTTACTTGCGTCCCGCAGCCACCGCACGATGGCCGATGTCACGGCGGCACTGCATGCCGTCGAAACGGATCAGGTCGACGATTTCGTAGGCGCGCCGCTGCGCAGTGCGGGTGTTGTGGCCCAGTGCGGTAACGCACAACACGCGGCCACCGCTGGTCACGACGTCCTTACTGTCCTTGCCCGCCAGCGTGGTGCCGGCATGAAACACATGGTAATCGTCTCCTGCCGCCGGCAATCCGCTGATCGCATCGCCCTTGCGCGGATCTTCGGGGTAATTGGCTGCAGCCAGCACCACGCCCAGCGCCACCCGCGGATCCCATTCCGCCTGCACCGTATCGAGTTTGCCGTCGATCGCCGCTTCGAGCAGCGGCACCAGGTCGCTTTTGAGCCGCATCATGATCGGCTGCGTTTCCGGGTCACCCATGCGGCAGTTGAATTCCAGCACCTTCAGCGTGCCGCCGGCGCCGATCATCAACCCGGCATACAAAAAGCCGGTGTACGGGATGCCGTCTGCAGCCATGCCGTTCAATGTCGGCTGGATCACTTCGCGCATCACCCGCGCATGGATTTCCGGAGTCACCACCGGCGCCGGCGAATACGCGCCCATGCCGCCGGTGTTGGGCCCCTGGTCACCGTCCTGCAGGCGCTTGTGGTCCTGGCTGCTGGCCAGCGCCAGCGCATTGCGGCCGTCGGCGAGCACGATGAAACTCGCCTCTTCGCCGTCGAGGAATTCTTCGATCACCACCCGCGCGCCGGCGGAACCCATTTTGTTGCCGACCAGCATCATGTCGACCGCAGCATGGGCCTCATCCACATGCATCGCCACCACCACACCCTTGCCCGCAGCCAGGCCGTCGGCCTTGATCACGATTGGCGCACCTTCGCGATCAATGTACTCATGCGCGGCGGCGGCATCGCTGAAGGTCGCGTGTTTCGCCGTCGGAATGCGATGGCGCACCATGAAGTTTTTCGCGAAATCCTTGGAGCTTTCGAGCTGCGCGGCTTTTTGCGTTGGCCCGAAAATACGGTGACCCGCGCCGCGCACGGCATCAACCACACCCGCAGCCAGCGGCGCTTCGGGTCCGACCACCGTCAGTGCGATGTCATTTTTATTAATAAAATCAATGGTTTGCTGATTATCGGCAATTGCAACATTGTCCAATCCGTCTTCGCGCGCCGTGCCGGCGTTGCCGGGCGCGACAAAAACTTTCTGCACCAGTGGCGACTGTGTCAGTTTCCACGCCAGCGCATGTTCGCGGCCGCCACCGCCGATGACAAGGATTTTCATATTCTGTTGTTAGTGGCGGAAATGGCGGAAACCGGTGAACACCATGGCAATGCCGTGTTCATCGGCCGCAGCAATGACTTCTTCATCGCGCAGGCTGCCGCCGGGCTGAATGATCGCCACAGCTCCCGCGGCAGCGACCACATCAACGCCGTCACGGAACGGGAAAAACGCATCCGAGGCCACCACTGAACCGGCCAGCTGCAGCTTGGCGTTCGCCGCCTTGATCGAGGCGATACGCGCCGAATCAACACGGCTCATCTGCCCCGCGCCGACGCCCAGCGTGGCGCCATTGCCGCAGAACACGATGGCATTGGATTTGACAAACTTGGCGACGCGCCACGCAAACAGCATGTCTGACAATTGTGCGGCGGTCGGTTTGTTCTTGGTGACCACCTTCAGCTGCGCCGCGGTGACATTCATGCCGTCCGGCGTCTGCGCCAGCACGCCGCCGCCGACGCGCTTGAGATCGAAATGGTTGGCCCCCGGGGCCAGCGGCACTTCGAGTACGCGGATGTTGGCCTTGCTCGCGAACACCGCCAGCGCATCGGGCAGGACCTGCGGCGCGATGATCACTTCGACGAACAGTTTCGAAATCGCCTGTGCCGTCGCCGCATCGAGTGCACGATTGACGGCGATGATGCCGCCAAACGCCGAGGTCGGATCAGTGGCCAGCGCATGGTCGTAGGCTGTTGCAATGTCGGCAGCTGTAGCGACGCCACAGGGATTGGCATGTTTTACGATCACGCAGGCCGGCGCATCAAAGGTCTTGACGCATTCCCAGGCCGCATCGGCGTCGGCAATATTGTTGTACGACAGTTCCTTGCCCTGCAGTTGCCGGTACGCGGCCAGGCCGCCGGAGGCAGGCGCGAGATCGCGGTAAAACGCCGCGTGCTGATGCGGGTTTTCGCCGTAACGCAGCGTCTGCACGCGGTCGAGCTGCAGGTTGAGCCGCGCCGGAAACGCATCACGTTTGCCGTCAGGCTGCAGCGCCGTCAGGTAATTGCTGATCGCGCCATCGTAGGCGGCGGTATGCGAAAACGCCTTGCAGGCCAGCCGGAACCGCGTCTCCGCGCCCAGCGCGCCGCCGGCCGATTTCATTTCCTTGAGCAGCCCGGCGTAATCGGCGGGGTCGGTGACCACCGCGACATGCTCGTAGTTCTTTGCCGCGCTGCGCACCATCGCCGGACCGCCGATGTCGATGTTCTCGATGGCTTCCGCCAGCGGGCAGCCGGGTTTGGCGATGGTCTGCGTAAACGGATACAGGTTCACCACCACGAGATCGATGGCGGGGATGCCGGCCTGCTTCATGGCTTCGACATGGGCCGGCACATCGCGCCGGCCCAGCAGTCCGCCGTGGATCTTCGGATGCAGCGTCTTGACGCGGCCGTCGAGCATTTCCGGAAATCCGGTGTAATCGGCGACTTCGGTGACCTGGAGCCCGGCATCGCGCAGCATTTTGGCAGTGCCGCCGGTCGACAGCAGGGTAACGCCGAATGCGGCGAGTCCGCGCGCGAATTCAAGGATACCGGCCTTGTCGGAGACGCTGATCAGTGCTTGTTTGATGGTGGCCATGGCTGCGGGGCGGCCCGTGACTGACGGGCAGGCGCGCGTCAGAACTTGATGTTGTAAGTCTTGATTTTTTTGCGCAAGGTATTGCGGTTGATGCCCAGCATTGCCGCGGCATGCGACTGGTTGCCGCGCACCTTGTGCAACACCGATTCCAGCAACGGTTTTTCCACGCTGCCGATGACCATATCGTATACGCCGCAGGCTTTTTCCCCGTCGAGATCACGGAAGTAGCCGTCGATTGCCCGGCGTACCACACGGGCCATTTCGGTTTCATTCATCATGCTGCCAGTTCCTCCACGCGCTCGGTTTTATTCATCACACCGGGTTCTTCCACATAAATCAAGCGTTCGCCGAGACCCGAAAGCTCGGAAAAATAATTGTTCACGGCGTCGATCTGTTCGGCACAGGTCTGCAGCTGGTTCATGCCATGGCGGAATGCCGCCGAGCCCGCGAGGCCCCTGGTGTACCAGGAGATGTGTTTGCGCGCGACGCGCACACCGGTCAGCTCGCCGTAAAAACCATAAAGATCGTGCAAATGCGCCACCAGCACGCGGTGGATCTCACCAACGGCGGGCGGCGGCAGATGGCGGCCGGTCTCGAGAAAATGGGTGATTTCACGGAACATCCACGGCCGGCCCTGCGCCGCACGGCCGATCATCACCGCGTCGGCCCCGGTGTATTCCAGTACGTGCTTGACGCGCTCGGGCGTGGTGATGTCGCCATTGGCGATCACCGGGATGCGGATTTCGGCCTTGACCGCGGCAATGGTGTCGTACTCGGCTTCGCCGGTATAACCGCAGGCGCGGGTACGGCCGTGGATCGCCAGTGCCTGGATGCCGGAGCTCTCGGCGATGCGCGCCACCATCAGTGCGTTGCGGTGGTCGCGGTCCCAGCCGGTGCGGATTTTCAGCGTCACCGGCACCTCGACTGCGCCGACCACGGCCTTGAGGATGCGTGCAACCAGCGGCTCGTCTTTCAGCAGCGCGGAACCCGCCATCACGTTGCAGATTTTTTTCGCCGGGCAGCCCATGTTGATGTCGATGATCTGCGCGCCCTGGTCGACGTTGTAACGCGCCGCGTCGGCGAGCATCTGCGGATCCGCGCCGGCAATCTGCACCGAAATCGGATCGACTTCGCCATCGTGGTTGGCGCGGCGCTTGGTTTTTTCGGAACCCCAGAGCAGGGAATTGCTCGCCACCATCTCCGACACGGCCATGCCTGCACCCATCGTCTTGCACAACTGGCGGAAGGGGCGATCGGTCACGCCCGCCATCGGTGCCACGATGAGGTTGTTCTTCAGTTGATGGGGGCCGATACGCACGGGAGCTGTACTTTTATTTTTATATGAGTAAAAGGGAAAGTGCGAGGGGAAAGGGCGCCATTGTAATCACACTCGCGCGGCGTGCAAAGAGAAATGTGCCTCATTTTTAGGCACCCCTGCTGTTTACGCCACAGTTTGCGCAACAGTAAGCGCAAGGTGCATGCGCAGCACAGCGCCCGTCCTGCCGCCAATCATCGTCAAAAGCACTTAGTATCAATGCGTTTACCGGAGATTGCTGCAACAACACCTGCAGATTCCGCGGCAACCCGTGACCTTACAATGATTCGATGTCGCGCGATCAGCCGCGCGCGCCGAAGGTCATGCGTCGTACCAGGAAATTTTTCAGCGGTGGCATGCAGCCCAGCAAAGCAAGTCCCGTACCTCGGACCAGGCGCAGCGGCAACAAATCGTTGGAAAACAATTCCACCAGCGCATGGGTAAACCCGAGGCCGGCGCTGCGATCCACACGACGATGTTTCTGATAGGCGTCCAGCCAGGCGCGCGAGCCCAGCGGATCTGCAGTGCGGGCAAGAATTTGTCCGCCCAACTCCCAGGCATCGCGCAGACCGAGATTAAATCCCTGTCCGGCCACAGGATGCAGGGTTTGCGCGGCATTGCCAATCAACACGATGTGGTCAGCGGTGGCTTGCGCACGACGTCTTTGCAAGGGATAGGCGAGGCGCCCGCTCACTGCGGTGAAATCACCGGTGCGTCCACCGAAGGCGGCTCGCAGCTCCGTCAGAAAAATTTCCGGCGCCAGCGCGCACAACTGTCGGGCATGCTCCGGCGTTGTGGTCCACACCAGTGCCCAACCATC
>CAMBCD010000081.1 GCA_945863085.1 Bordetella parapertussis | reverse complement strand
GGGCCTCGCGCGGCTGATGGCCGGGGTCGCGCAACTGGCGGTGCCGCTGCTGGTGGAAATCGGCAGCGGTCCAAACTGGGATAAGGCGCATTAGTACGGACGTACTGCGGCGAGCCCACTGAAGGATCACGACGTGCCATGACTGCACAACCCGATCACTGGAACCAGCATGCGCGGCAATGGAGCCTGATCGGTTCGCCCTTGCGTCCGGTGGCGGAAGACATCGCGCTGCTCGAAAACGAAATCCGCGACTGGTCTGCGCGTACCGCTGTCACCGCACCCGATGCGCTGCTCTGCGGCGTAACACCCGAGGTCGCGCGCATGCGCTGGCCGGCCGGGACGCGGCTGGTCGCAGTGGATCATTCGCGCCCGATGATTGCCGGCGTGTGGCCGGCTGCCGAGGCGCCGGGTATCGCAGTTTGCGGCGACTGGCTGAGCCTGCCGCTGGCGAATGCCAGCCAGCATCTGCTGATCGGCGATGGCTGTTACAGCCTGCTGGTCGGCCGCGCGCAGTACGCGGCTTTTGCCGCGGAGCTGCGGCGCGTGGCCAGCGATGACGCCTTGCTGGCGATGCGTTATTTTGTGCGTCCTGAAACTGGCGAAGCAGTCTCGCGCGTCATCGATGACCTGTGGCAGCAGCGCATCGGCAACTTCCATGTTTTCAAATGGCGGCTGGCGATGGCGCTGCACGGCACGCTGGAGCAGGGCGTGCGCCTGCGTGATGTGTGGGAGGCCTGGCATCAGGCGGTACCCGACCCGGAAAAACTCGCAGCGCATCTCGGCTGGCCAGTGGCCGTGGTCAACACCATCAACAATTACCGTAATGTCGATACACGTTACAGTTTTCCGACGCTGGCGGAAGTACGCGCCTCTGCCGGCGATTTCGAGATCAAGGCGATGCATGTGCCGGTTTATGAACTGGGCGAACGTTGCCCGACGTTGATCATGCGGCCGGTCTGATGCTGTTCAAGTCCGCCGTTGCCGGCGTTGTCTGGCCCGCGCTGCCCGATGCGCAGGCGGCGCAACGGCTGGCTCTGCTGTGGCAGTTTGAACAGGCCGAACGCTGGCCGGTTGATTTGCTGCAGCACCATCAGTTGCAGCAGCTGGCGCTGGTCATCGACCATGCCCGGCGCACGGTACCGTTTTACCGTGACCGGCTGGCGGGCTGGCACGGTGGCGAAGTGACGGTGGCACAACTACGTGCATTGCCGTTGCTGACCCGGCGCGACATCCAGGATGCCGGCCCCGCGTTGCGCAGCACCGCCATTCCGCCGCAGTTCGGTCCGGTGCATGAGAACCGTACTTCGGGCGCGACCGGCCAGCCGGTGCAGGTGTCACGCACTGCCCTGGATGCGCTGCTGTGGCAGGCCAACACCCTGCGCGACCATTACTGGCATCAGCGCGACCAGTCGCTGAAGCTGGTGGCGATCCGCGCGCTGGCACCGGGTATTGCCGATCCGCCGCAGGGCGTCACTGCGGCAGGCTGGGGTGCTGCATCCGAAGCCCTGCGCGCGACCGGACCATCGGCGTTGCTGACGCTGAACGCCGATGTTGCCGTGCAGGCAGCCTGGATCAAACAGCATGCGCCGGGTTACCTGCTGACCTATCCCAGCAATCTGGCCGCGCTGCTGGCGCATTTCGCACGCGCCGGAGAACGGCTGCCGGGCCTGCGTGCGGTGCTGACGGTCGGCGAAACCGTCTCATCCGCCTTGCGTGCCGCCTGCCGCGACACGCTGGGCGTCGATATCGAAGACACCTACAGTTCGCAGGAGCTTGGCTACATTGCCTTGCAATGTCCCGTGTCAGGGCAATACCACGTGATGGCGGAAAGCGTGCTGGTCGAAGTGCTGGATGCCGCGGGCCGGCCGTGCGCACCGGGGGAGACGGGCCGGCTGGTGGTCAGCAGCCTGCACAATTTCGCGACGCCGCTGATCCGTTATGAACTGCATGACCATGCCGTCGCCGGCACACCCTGCGCCTGCGGCCGCAGCTTGCCGACACTGGCGCGCATTGCCGGTCGTGAACGCAACATGGTGCGGCTGCCCGACGGCAGCAGCCACTGGCCGCTGGTCGGTTTTCACCGCTTTCGCGATATCGCGCCGGTGCGGCAATACCAGTTGATCCAGCGCAGCCTGCGCTCGGTCGAAGTGCGCCTGGTCTGCGACCGGGCGCTGAGCGCGGGCGAGGAAGCGCAACTGGGCGCGGTCATCCGCGAAGCGCTGGGTCATCCCTTCGAACTGCGCTTTGCGTATTTCGAGCGCGAATTGCCGCGCGCGGCCAACGGCAAGTTCGAGGAATTTGTCTGCGCGATCGGCTGACTGCGGCAGTCAGCGCAAGGCGCCGAATACTTTTTTGACGATGTTGCTGGTAGCGCCGACCGGGTTCTGGCGGAAAGCCTTTTCCTGTTCGGCAATCATCAGGTACAGGCCGTCCAGCGCCTTGCGCGTGACGTAGGTTTCGATCGACGCGTCATCCTGCTTGACCAGGCCCAGTTGCACGCCCTGGCCGGCGAGGCTGTTGTACTGCTGCGCAAGACCGACGCGGTCGGTGGCTTTTTTGACGATGGGCAGGAAACGCTGGGTCAGCTGCGCCTGCGTGGTGCGTTTGAAATATTCGGTGGCGGCGGTGTCGCCACCGGTGAGTATGCCCTTGGCGTCCTGCACCGACATTTTTTTGACGGCATCGGTCAGCAGCTGTTTGGCCTCCGGCGCCGCGGCCTCGGCGGCCCGGTTCATCGACAGCACCAGCTCATCGGCCTGTTTTTTCATGCCCATCATGCGCATCGCCCCTTCGATTTTCTGCAGGCTGGGCGGCAGCGGGATTTTGACCTTGGCATTGGCGAAATAGCCGTTTTCGGCCCCCAGCAGTTTGACCGCCGCTGCGGAACCATCCGCCAGAGCCTGCCTCAAACCGCTGGCGGCATCGGCATTGCTGATGTCGGCAATGCCCGCGCTGGCCGGCGGGGTGGTGACCAAAGTGGTGACCAAAATGAGGACCGAAGTGATGACAACCGCCGGCAGAACTCCGAGAATACGCATCCTGTTCATGGTTAAGGCTCCTCGCACGGTTTGACCGCATGTTGAAATTCAGAAACCTCATTCTAGCCCTGGTCGTCGCCGGCGTGCTGGCGTTTGCCGCGTTCGCGATCTGGAGCGCCAAACCGGCAGCACCGCTGGTCACCTTCACTTCCTTGCAGGGCGAAAAGATCACCACGACCGGTTTGCGCGGCAAGGTGGTGCTGGTCAATTTCTGGGCCACCGACTGCGCGACCTGTATCAAGGAAATGCCCGACATTGTCGCTACTTACAACAAGTACCGCGGGCAGGGTTTTGAAACCATCGCGGTGGCGATGAAACACGATCCACCCAATTACGTGCTGAATTACACCGAAAAAAACAAGCTGCCGTTCAAGGTGGCGCTGGATCCGATGGGTGAACTGGCCAAAGCCTTCGGTGAAGTGAAACTGACGCCGACGACCTTCATCATCGACAGGCAGGGCAAGCTGGTGATGCGCATCCTCGGTGAACCGGATTTCGCGAAGCTGCACGCGCTGCTGGAAGAAAAGCTGCAGGAGTCATAGGGCCTGTTAACAGGCCCTGGCTACGATCAGACCACGCCGGCGTCGTGCGCCTGCTGGTCGGCGTGGTACGACGAGCGCACCAGTGGCCCGCTGGCGGCATGGTTGAAGCCCATGCGCTCGGCTTCCGCGGCATACATGTCAAAGACCGACGGTTCGACATAACGCAGCACCGGCAGGTGGTGTGCCGAAGGCTGCAGGTACTGGCCGATGTTCAGCATGACGACGTTGTGCGCGCGCAGGTCGCGCATGACTTCCAGGATTTCCGCGTCGGTTTCGCCGAGCCCGACCATCAGTCCGGATTTTGCCGGTATCAGAGGGAAGCGTGTTTTAAAATCCTTCAGCAGTTTCAGCGAGTGCGCGTAATCGGAGCCGGGGCGCGCCTGTTTGTAGAGCCGCGGCACGGTTTCGAGGTTATGGTTCATCACGTCCGGCGGGCAGGCCGACAGAATGTCCAATGCAACGTCGAGACGGCCGCGGAAATCCGGCACCAGCACCTCGATGCGCGTTTGCGGCGACAGTTCACGCACGGCACGGATGCAATCCTTGAAATGCCCGGCGCCGCCGTCGCGCAGATCATCGCGGTCGACGCTGGTGATGACCACGTATTTGAGTTTCAGCGCGGCGATGGTTTCGGCGAGGTGCCGGGGTTCATCAACGTCCGGCGGTTTCGGCCGGCCGTGGGCGACGTCGCAGAACGGGCAGCGCCGCGTGCACAGGTCGCCGAGGATCATGAAGGTCGCGGTGCCTTTGCCGAAACACTCACCGATGTTCGGGCAGGAGGCTTCTTCACACACGGTATGCAGTTTCTGTTCGCGCAGGATCTGCTTGATTTCCTGGAAACGTTCGCTGTTGCCCAGCCGCACACGGATCCAGTCCGGCTTTTTCAGCGGCGTGACCGGCACGATCTTGATCGGGATGCGCGCGGTTTTGGCGCGGCCTTTTTGCTTTTCGTCGGTGTTCATTGCAGGATGTTTTTGATGTGCCGGATCAGGCGGACGCCGATCTGTGCCTTGGTGTCGCTAATGCCCAGGCGTTGTGTGCTGGTGACTTCGAGTCCTGCATAACCGCAGGGATTGATGGCGTGGAAGGGTTCGAGGTCGACGTCCACGTTCAGCGCGAGACCGTGGTAACAGCAGCCGTTTTTGACGCGCAGTCCGAGTGCGGCGACTTTGGCTTCGCCAACATAAACCCCGGGCGCATCGCTGCGGCCCTGCGCCTCGACGCCGTAATCGGCGAGCAGCTTGATTACCGCCTGTTCCATGTGCCGCACCAGCGGCCGGATGGTCAGTCCGCGGCGGCGCATGTCGAGCAGCAGATAGGCCACCAGCTGACCCGGGCCGTGATAGGTGATCTGTCCGCCACGATCAACACGCACCACCGGAATGCCGTTATCGACACGCGGCCAGTGTTCGGTTTTGCCGGCGATGCCGACGGTGTAAACGGGAGGGTGTTCGAGCAGCCACAGTTCATCGGGAGTCCGGTCGTTGCGCGCCAGCGTGAAATCGCGCATCTGTTCCCAGGTCGGCAGGTACGGCACCAGCCCGGGCTGGCGCACGAGCAGCGGTTCGGCGGCAATCGCAAGCGGAGCTGTAGAAGATGGTGTTGTAGAAAGTCGGGACACCAGGGCAACCCTGTCGATGAATACTGTACGGGCACTGCGGCACGGGCACCGCGCCCGCAGAATGATGGATAATCAGCTTGCATTATAAGACGATCAGGAGATGACGGTGCGTGTCGACGTTCTGGGAAAGGTGTTGCTGTGCGCGGTTTTGGCGACCGGCCTGCCGGTGGCGGCCGCGGAAAACTCCGGTGATTACGGCGCCAGCCTGAGTACAATTTATTTTGCGCACCAGCGCCTGCTGGCACTGCGCGAAGCCTGCGATCAGGCGCTGCCGGCGCAGGCGAAAGCCGGTGAAAAAGCCTATGCCGCCTGGCAGGCCCGCCACAAGCCGCTGCTGAACGAACTCGATGCACGGCTGACGCTGATGATCCGCGGTGCGTCGAAGGACGAAAAAGATTACATGCGCAATGTCGGCAAGTACGAAGGGTCTATCCTCGAATATCGCACCGAGCATCGCGAGAATATCCTGGCGCAGCCGCGCGACGGTATTGAGCAGGTCTGCGCTGATTTCCGCAATTACCTGACGGGGTCGGGTTCGGATTTCCACAAGGATTACGCCGACGAGCTGCGCGAACTGCGCAAACGCAAGTTGCCGAAATAAGCGCCCATGTTTTGCACTGAAGCCACCGCCTGATGCCGGCCGATCGCACGCTGACGGTCATTTGCGCAATCTGGGGGCTGGCGCTGGCGGCGTCGGGCATTGCGCCTTATGACCGGCTGACCTGGTTCATGGAAGTGCTGCCGGTGCTGATCGCAGTCCCGGTCCTGATCGCCACGCGTGGCCGGCTACCGCTGACATCACTGGTGTACGTGCTGATTGCGATCCATGGCCTGATCCTGATTTACGGCGGCGCGTACACCTATGCGCGCGTGCCCGCCGGTTTCTGGCTGCAGGAACTGCTCGGTTTTGAACGCAATCCCTACGACCGGATCGGCCATCTGGCGCAGGGTTTTGTGCCGGCGATGGTCGCCCGCGAGCTGTTGTTGCGGGTGTTCCGCATCGAGGGCAGGAAAACCGTGTTTTTCCTCGTGGTGTGCATCGCGCTGGCGATCAGCGCATTCTACGAACTGATCGAGTGGTGGGCGGCGGTGGCGATCGGCGCCGGCGCCGACGAATTCCTCGGCACGCAGGGTGATGTCTGGGACACGCAATGGGACATGTTCATGGCGCTGACCGGGGCGATACTCGCGCTGCTGGCGCTGGGTCGCTGGCATGACCGGCAGATGATGGTGCTTGAAGCGAAGGCTAGGTTGGCCTCATAACACCATGACGACCATCGGCAGGTCGCACAATTCCTGATACAGCGCATCGAGCTGTTCGCGCGACGTGGCGCGGATCACGCAGGTCACGCTGAGGTACTTGCCCTTCTTGCTGGGCCTCATTTCCATGGTCGTATCGTTAAAATCGGGCGCGTGGCGTTTCACCACTTTGAGCACTTCCTGCGCGAACCCGGGCCGGGTGTGACCAAGGATTTTCAGCGGGAAGTCACTGGGATATTCGATCAGCGACGGCTCGGCGCCGCCGGGAGGCGTTTCCGCGGTCACGCCACCGTTCTCATCTGATCCTGCTTGAATGACTGGTACAGCGCATGCATGCGCCGGAACAGCAGGCCGGGTTTGCCGTCGCCGACGGGTTTGCCGTCGAGCGTCGTCACGGCGAGCACTTCCTTGGTCGACGAGGTGACCCAGATTTCGTCGGCGTTCCGCACCTCGGCTTCGCTAACCGGACGCACCTCGATCTGGAATTCGCGGGCGCGGGCGATTTCGATCACCACGTCATAGGTGATGCCCGGCAGCACCAGGTGGTCTTTGGGTGGCGCCAGCACCACGCCGTCCCTGACGACAAACACATTGCTGGCCGAGGCCTCGGTCAGCTGGCCGTCGCGGAACAGGATGGTTTCGGCGGCGCCGGCATCCACCGACAGCTGGCGCAGCATGCAGTTGCCGAGCAGCGACACCGATTTGATGTCGCAGTTGAGCCAGCGGTGATCCTGTGCGGTGATGCAGGCAACGCCGGATTCGACCAGCGCCGGGGCCGGCGTCACCAATGGCGTGCTCATCATGAACACGGTGGGTTTCACGCCCTTCGGAAATGCGTGGTCACGTTTGGCGACACCGCGGGTGACCTGCAGGTACACCGACTGGTCGTCACCGGCATTGCGCTGCAGGATTTCGGCGGTCAGGCGGCTCCATTCGGCGTCGCTGTGCGGGTTGGTGATGCGCACCTTGTCCAGGCTGTTTTGCAGCCGCCGCAGGTGTTCGGCGAGGCGGAAGGGGTGTTTCGAATACGCCGGGATCACTTCATACACGCCGTCGCCGAAAATGAAACCGCGGTCGAGCACGGGAATGTACGCTTTTTCGATCGGCAGGAATTCGCCGTTCAGGTAAACGATGTCGCTCATGATGGAATTGTAAGCCTCTGGAAAGCCTATTTGAACAGCAGCCGCAGCGTGTCCCAGGCGCGACCGAAAATGCCGGCCACCGGCACCGGTTCCAGCGCCACGACCGGGAGTTCACGCAAGGGTTTGCCGTCGATTTCCAGTTTCAGTGTCGCGACCCGCTGGCCGGGGCTGACCGGGGCGAGCAGCGGCTGCAGGCTTTCGACAGTGGCCTTGATCTTGTCACCCTGGCCTTTGGGCACGGCGATATAAAGGTCGCTGGTGAACCCGGCTTTCAGCATGTCGGAAGAGCCTTTCCAGACGCGCAGCTGGGTCACCGGCTGGTTGCGCGCGTACAGGCGCACGCTGTCGTAGAACTGGAAGCCCCAGTTCAGCAGCTTCTGGCTTTCGGTGGCGCGGGCCGATTCGGAGGCCGTGCCCAGCACCACCGAGATCAGCCGCCGTTCACCGCGGCGTGCGGAAGTGATCAGGCAGTAACCAGCATTCTCGGTGTAGCCGGTTTTGACGCCGTCAACGGTCGAGTCCAGCCACAGCAGGCGGTTGCGGTTGGACTGGGTGATGTTGTTGTAGCGGTATTCCTTCTGCGAATACAGCGGATAGTGTTCGGGGTAATCGCGGATCAGCGCGACCACCAGTTGCGACAGGTCCTGCGCCGTCGAATAGAGTTGCGGATTGGGCAGCCCGGTGGCGTTGGTGAAACTGGTGTTGGCGAGGCCGAGGCGTTTGGCTTCGCGGTTCATCATCTGCGCGAACACTTCTTCGTTGCCGCCGATGGCTTCGGCCAGCGCGATGCTGGCATCGTTGCCGGACTGGATGATCATGCCGCGCAGCAGTTCATCGACGGTGACCGGTTTGTTCGGTTCGATGAACATCCGCGAACCCTCGGCTTTCCAGGCGCGGGTGGATACCGGCACCACCTGCTCGGGTTTCAGCGATTTTTGTTTCAGCGCGGCGAAGGCCAGGTAAGCCGTCATCAGCTTGGTCAGAGAAGCCGGTTCAAAACGGGTATCGGCATTCTGGCTGGCCAGCATCTGTCCGCTGTTCACGTCGAGCAGCAGCCAGGCCTTGGCTTCCAGGGCTGGGGAGGGTGGCGCGATCTGCGCCGATGCGGACAGCGGAAACAGGAGGACGGCGAGTGCGCAGCCGGTGACAGCGGAAAAGAAGCGTTTCATGTATGGAAAAAGCCTGATTATAACCGCGCTGGATTGTGGTTCCGCTTTGCGGGTGTGAATGGACGGTGATGCAACGGTGACATCAGGCAGACCAGACCCTGGCGGCGAAGTTCCGATGCAGCGGTCAGTCGCGGTCGCGGTACTGGCGCAGGGCAGTGCGCATGAACGCGAGCTGCCGGCTGAAATTGCGGCAGCCATCGCACAGCAGCAGGTGCAGGCGCAGGCGGATTTTTTCCGGCAGCGTCAGCGACCGGTCTTGGCCCTGCGACAGCAGTTCAGCGGTGTGTTTGCAATTCGGGATCATTGACCGGGCTTTCCGAACCACTGCAGTTCGAGACATTCGCGCAGGGTCAGGCGCGCGCGGTGCAGCATGACCCAGCAGTTGGTCGCGGTGATGTCGAGCTCCTTACAGATCTCCTCCGTCGGCATGTCCATGATTTCACGCATCATGAACACCCGGGCGGTGCGTGCCGGCAGGCGCTGCGCGCATTCTTCGAAGGCGGTCCAGAAACGGCTGTTTTCCAGCGCGGCAGCCGGATTGCCCCATTGCGCCGGAAATTCGCGCCAGTGGCCGTCTGGGGCGAACAGCGCATCCACGGCTTCGGCCTCCGGGCGGTCATCATCAATGCCGGTCAGCGCCTGTTCCCGTCCGGCGCGGCGCAGCTGGTCGATGATTTTGTGTTTGAGGATGCCGGTGAGCCAGGTGCGCAACGATGATTTGCCGGCAAACCGCGCAGCGCCTTCGAGGGCGGCGAGCAGGGTTTCCTGTACCGCATCTTCGGCCTGTGCCGGATCGCGCAACTGCAGGCGCGCGTAACGCAGCAGGTAGGC
>CAMBCD010000080.1 GCA_945863085.1 Bordetella parapertussis | reverse complement strand
ACCGGTGCAGCGCAGCGTTCCTCGTTCCCGCTGGCTTACAACACCGGGCGCATTGCGAGTTATGCGCTTGCGGGCGCGCTGGCCGGCCTGCTGGGCCAGGCGGGCATGGCTTTGCGCGGTGGTGTACTGGCGCAGCATCTGCTGATGTTCCTGATGGGCGCGGCGCTGATCGTGGTGGCGCTCAATGTTGCGGGTGTGCGGCCGGTGATGCGCGGCATGGAGGCGGCAGGCAGTGTCTTGTGGCGGCGCTTGCAGCCCGCTTCCCGTCATGTGCTGCCAGTGACTTCGCCGTGGCAGGCGCTGGGGCTGGGTGCATTATGGGGATGGCTGCCCTGCGGCATGGTGTATGCGGTACTGCTGGTCGCGCTCGCGGCGGGAAACGCCGCGGAGGGCGCATTGATCCTCGCTGCATTCGGCCTTGGCACGCTGCCCAATTTGCTGTTGATCGGTGCGGCGCTGGGCCGTGCGCCGGTATGGATGCAACTGCGCGGCGTACGTTATGCGGCGAGTGCGGTGATCGCGGCGGTCGGAATCTACGGCATGCTGCATGTACTGCAACCCGCGGCTTTGCAATCCGACAGCCTGTTGTGCCGGATTGCGCCGGGGCTGGCGGAATGGTTGCGCTGATCAACAAAAAAAGCCGGTCGCACACAATGAGCATGACAGCGAACGCGACGAACATCCGGCCAAAGTTGCGAGGGCAGGATGCGGCAGCCTCTCTAGCGGAATCTCCAGGTCACGCCCATGGTGACTTGCGTCGTGCGCACGTCGCCGTCACCGGTATTGCGGATCACACCCAGCGCGAAGTCTAGATCCTTGCCCGGCGAATAAATTGCACCGAGCTCGACATAAGCCATGCGCTGCTTCTCAGCCCGATCCGGGTTGGTCATGACGCCGGAGTCGAGCGCAAGTTTCCAGTCGGCGGCGACATCCCATACCGGCGCGACTGACAGTCGGGTGACCGTGCGCCGCCCGGCGGTGTTGAAGGCGTCATCCTGGTAGTTGCTGCGGTCCATCGTCAGGTTCGCCAGCAGCACGCCGAAGCCGGTCTCCTGTGTCATTAACAGCCCGGCGCCGTAGGAGGTGCGGGCGGTACCCAGTCCCCGCGCTTCACGGTTGTCGGATACCGGAAACTGGATTTCCGGCCTGAACGCAAAGCTCAGTTTGCCCGATTCGTTGTCGTAGAACCGCCACTTGGCGCCAAGCACCGGGTTGCCCCAGCCGCGCTCGGTGGCACCGGGCGCGGGCGGCGCAATGCTCAGGCGGGTGCCGCCGGCGTAGATATCCAGTGCATCGGTGATGCCGCGGGTGTAGACCAGCGGTATTTCATGGGTCACGGCTTTTGCGCCGGCCCGCTTGTTGCTGGTACGGTTGTATGCGGCCTCAAGCTGGTTGCCGCCGGCCCCCTGCGTACCGGTGTCGTCGGTGACCAGCGGCTGGAAGGCGGCAACCGCTGTCGGCAGCCAGCCTGCAAGCCACAACCATTTGCGCCCTGCATGCATCGGTTATCTCCTGGCACCCGGGACGGCACCATCGGCGATTTTACTTCAGCACGGTATTCGCGCCGAGCGTACGCCTGCCGACGATGCCGATCATGACGATAACTGCTGCGGCGCAGACGATGGTCACCACCAGCCAGCTTGGCAAATAGAACGTGGTGAACACCTCCCAGCCCAGCAGGCGCAGGATGTCGGATACTGCCGAGGGGTTGCCGACGAGATAGCCGCCCAGCGTTCCGGTGATGGTCTGCAATCCGATGCCCAGCCCGGCGAGTCCCAGCATGCCCCACTTCCACAGGCCCTGCCAGACCCGCTCGCCGCCGCGCCAGCGGATGATCCACAGTACTGTCCAGTAGGCGAGGCTCCAGCCGGCCAGCAGCATATGGTTGCGGGCAAGGGGGGAACTGCTTGCCGCCTCGGTGGGCCAGACCATCAAGCCGACGGCAAATGCCAGCACGCCGCTGACTGCGCCCAGAAACAGCAGCAGCGTCAACGCACCGTCGGCGGCCCGTGCCAGCTTGCCATCGGAGAGGGTGCGCAGCAGGATGATCAGCGCAGCGGTGGTCCACAGCGCAATCGGGAAATGCACCAGCATTACGTGATACGGGCCCATGATCAATCCTCCGTTTTCGGCAGCAACAGGTTCAGGGAAAATCCCATGCCGATGATCAGCAGCAGGCCTGCGGCAAAGGTGTAGAGCCATTGCCTGCGGATCTCATCGTTGAATTCCATTTCGACACCATAGTGGGCGAGTTGGATTTCGCTGTGGCGAAACCGGACAGGCACACCCTGCTTTACCTTGTCGGCGCCCGCGTGCCGCTTGCTGTTGATCAGGGGCCAGTTCACCTGTCCGGGGTAGAACAGCTGGACATCGGTCCAGCCCTGATCCCATTGTGGCGTGTCGCCTGCAAAGCGCGCGGCCTTGATCCGGGCCTGACGATCCAGTCCCACCGAAACGGGCAGTGAAACATAGTGCCAGCGGCCGCCGGTTGCGTTGCGGTGAATGGCAAATGCCGTGGTGTAAACCCGGTGGTCGGCAAAAATCTTGTCGTCCTGCGGATTCCCGGTATCCATCGCGCGCGCCAGAGTTACATCCCAGTAACCATCTTTCCAGCGACCTTTGCCGGACACGGCGATGTCGGCGACCGATCCCTCGCCGGCACGCAGTGTACGGCGGGGCAACACATCGCCTTCTTTCCATGGGTAGGCAGGGTCGAAGGGTTTGGCCTGGTCTTCGCGCAGGAAATAGGCATCTTCAAAACCAAGCTTGCCCTGCACCAGCGGCTCCCATGCCATGGCGGCTTTGCCGCCGGTTTTCTCCGGATCGAACATGAATTTCGGCTGCTTCTTTGCCGAGTCCCAGTTGCTGGAGGCCATCGATTTGCCCTTGTCGCCGAGGCGGCCCTCGGCAACGAACTGGTCATCGGACATGTCGATCGGATTGGAGCGATGCGCGCGCCAGTGCCACAAATCCAGGAAATACCCCGCTTTGCGCTGGGCGGCAAGTTTTTCCTCGGGAACGACGGAGGCCCAGTTGTTGATGTCGGTCCGGGTTTCAGGCAGGTATTTGCTGACTTCGGACTGACCTTTTTTCTTGCCCAGGTAAGGATGCGCCTTCACATCCTTTTCGGAGGCATGATGGGTAAGTGTGGCCAGCCGGTCACCGACCGTGATGTAACCGCCGTAGTGCTCGAACTCGGGAACACTGCCGTCATCCACCAGCATCGTCACCCGGTCTTCATGCAGGCCCTGCGGTTGGGGCCCCGGCACGGCCGAACCGTAAGTCTTCCACTGCCCGCCCTCGAACTTCAGAACGTCATGGTGGATGGAGGGTTGTTTTGCCGGCCAGCGGTAGCGGAAAAACATTTTTTCGCCGTTGTAGGCGGCTTTCACCTGTAACGGGACGGTGAGCTGGCTGGGAATGCTGATATTTCTTTTCGGGTCGTCACGGACGACCCCGGTGCCGTGAAACAGCCATGACGCCACGAGCATCGCGAGAAACAGCAGCAAGGCAAGGGCGAGCAACAGGGATTGTTTTGGATCCGGACTGGTTCTCATTCGGTCCTCCTTGATCTGGTGTCGCCGACCATGAGGATGCATGGCGCAGGCAGGGCAGTTGCGATCCATGATGTGCCCTGCCTGAGCAGGCGGGTTGATACAGGTCAAGGAAAGCCACATGATCGGAAGGTCTGCGGCGTGTGCTGCGACGCGACAAGCTGCCGGACTGCTCGGCATTGCCGGGAGTTGCGTTGAAAGCGGCGGAACCCCGCTTCCGCGCAGCGGCGCGGAAGCGGATCGGAGCTTGTTATTGCGGGTTGCTCGTTACCGGGAATCGTTACTGTGGGGCGTAACGGCTGGGCGTTACCGGATCACGCCGCAGGCGACGCGTCCGCCGGCGTTGCCGGTGGGGTCGGTCTTGTAATCATCCACGTCCATGTGCACGATCACCGCGCGGCCGATGATGCCGTCGGCTTTGTCCTTGCTGACGGAAATGCCGCCGACGACAAAGTTCAGCGTGGCGACGCCTTTGTCGTTGAAGTTCAGGTTGCTGAGGTCACCGGAGTGCCGCTGCGGTTCATACGGACCACCGTGTTTGTGCTTGCCGGGATTGAAGTGTCCGCCGGTGCTCATGGCCTTCGGATCGCTGCAGTCGCCTTTTTCATGGATGTGAAAACCCTTGGGCCCCTTGCTGTGTCCGCTGATCTGGCCGCTGACGCGGACAATGTCGGGGCCGGCCTGGGTGAAGGTCACCGTGCCGCTGACCTGGCTGCCGCTGCGCGGTTCGAGTTTGGCGGTGGCGACTGCTGACAGTTGTGCTGCCGGTCCCGCGCAGCCGGCAGCCATGCCGACCATTACTGCTGTTGCGATGATGCGCTTCATCAAACTCTCCTTTGGGTGGGTGGCGCGGGACACAGGCTTGGGCCTGTTTTTTTTGAAACTCGGTAATTGGTTTCATGATTTTCAGCAACGCACCTGTTGCTTGCAGAACCGGGTCAGTGCGGTCACCGTGCTTGTTACGCTGACGCGCTGCCGTGCCCGTGCCGGTGAGCCGTGCTCGAGCGCGAGCCTCATTTCATATTTGCTGAAGAAGGTATTGAACATTTCCCCGCCCAGCGTGCCGGTGGCGAACAGCGCATCGGTGGCGCGTTCATGTTCGAGCAGGATCGCGCACAGCGGCTGCGGCGCCGGGCCGCCCATGACTTTTGCCCCGGCGGCCGGATCGTATTCGCTGTGTTCCGAACAGCAATGAATCATGCTCGGCTTGCTGATTTTCGACGCTGTTGAGCGATCGCGATAACTGATGAAACTGATCTGCCGCGTCGGATAGGTCAGCTGGTGCGAGCAGATCGCCGAGTAAGCGACTATGGCGCGCTGCGGGCCGACGCCTCCCGGCCACTGGTAACTTGCGCCATCCCCGGTTTTGAGCGTGACATTCTGCGTGGTTGCTTTGCCGAGGTTGATCAGGAAACACGGCGTCCCTTCGAAGGGATAATGAAATACATAGTTCTCCCCCGCGGTGAGGCGCGAGGCGCGCAGCGGTTGTCCGGATTCATCGGTGAGTTGTGTGCGGGCATAACGCCGCGGCTGGACATCCGTGGCGGCAAAAGATCCACGGGGTCCCAGCCCGAGGGCGGAAGCGGCACAGACACTGATGAAGTCGCGGCGTTCCATGGCGGCGTGATCCAGGTGGAGACGGCCTATTGTTCAGACATCGTCCGGCCGGTGTCAATAGCGCGCATCGTGCCGGCGGGCGCCAGCCGATTCACACGCCAGGCTTCGCCTGTTTTTGCAGATGGTGCGCCCGTTCCTGGCGCAGTTTTTTGCCGATTTCCCGTTTCAGCAGATCTTCATCCCGTCCTGGCCTGCCCGGTTTTTTGTGCCAAGTTCATTGAAACACTTTACTGCATCTCAACCGCCTGCTCCAAGACTGGTAGTTTTGGGCTGATCGCCGCAGGTGCAGGCGGTCGGTAGCCCAGCGAACTGTGAGGCCTGGTGGATTGATTTGCCTTCGCCCACCAGCACGTCGATTTGCCGCAATTTTGCGACCGCTTGCTCCGGGCTATACTTCTTGTTCGCCATCTATCGACTCCTTCTTCCAAGTTGAACACTACAACATTCAACCCGGCACCGAATAAGCCGGTCAGGTCACGGCTACCCAGAAATATCGGCGCTGCCTTTGGTAAAAACCGGCCAGCACATCCTCCTCCGAGGCGCCGACAGTGGCGATCAACCGGTATTGCGGCAGGCTCCGGTAACTGAAGATTCTTTTGATGTCATCGATCTGGCCCCTGGCCGCATAGTCGCCGTCGGGGCGCTGCGCCTGTTCCGCAAACAGCGGGCTTTTGCTGATGTCTTCGCCTGCGGTGGGTGTCGTACCTCTCAGCCGCGCGCGGGTGATGCCGTCGAGTCCGACCAGCGAGATGATGTCGAACTGGCGCATTTTGGCGTTGCTCAATACATCGGTGAAGCGTGCGTGTTCGATCAATATGACGACCACGCCGCCAAAACTGCCGTCGGGTTTGTTGATGCGTCGCGAAATGGGGACGACCAGCTTCTCGGTGAGGCGGGCAATGACCGGTTTTCATCGATTTTCCCGCCGCTGCGCGCATATTCGCGGATCATGTACTGCAGGACTGCGTCGGCGCTTTCGATGGTGCGTACGGTGTACTGTTCGAACGCGATGGCGAGGTTGTTGTTTCTGTCGACCGCGGCATTTACGGTTTCCTTGCGGTCGACAGTAACGATTTCGAAAAACGCAATCCACACCACGCCGATCAGCGCCGCATTGAACACGACGATCGCGAGGTTGACCCCGATGCTGGTTGGCGACCAGCGTCCCGCTGTTTTGTTTTTATTCACAGGCGGTCCGCTACGGCGGATTTATGGGCGCTGCGGCAAAAAAGGCGATACAACAGCATCGCGCCCGATGCGATCAGTGGCAGATTGTTTCTTGGTGTCCGGGCCAACTTTGCCTTTGGCAACCATGCCGTGTGCAGTGCCATGACGGCAGGGGATCACGGCCGGCCGGCTAATCCTTTTTCCGGATATGGGTAACGACATAGACGCCGCCTGTTTTTTCGGCTTCAAACAGCACCCGGTCGCCGGCTTTTACCTGTTCCAGCATTGCGGGGTCCTTGACCTGGAACACCATACTCATGGCCGGCATGTCGAGGTTGGGAATGGGGCCGTGACGCAGGGTGATTTTTTTGGTTTCCTGGTCGACTTTGCGCACCTCGCCATCGACCAGTGCGCCTTGAGCCTGCGCTTTGACAGGGGCGGGGTGGTGGGCGGCGTGGTCGACTGCGGTTTGCTGGGCATATGCCGGTGCACAGGCGAAGATGGTTGCGATGAGCAGAGCGCGTTTCATGGCGTGTTTCCTTTTACCTGGATGGGTGTTCAGTAACGGGTGTAAACGGCATGACGGCCGCTCTTGTCCACCAGCAGCACCTCATAACGTTGCGGGCTCGGGCTTTCCATGCCGGGCGAGCCCTGCGGCATGCCCGGCACCGCAAGACCTGCCGCAACCGGTTTCTCCGCCAGCAGGCGTTTGATGTCACGCGCCGGCACATGGCCTTCAATGGCATAACCGTTCACCGTGGCAGTATGGCAACCGCCCAGTGCATCGGGTATGCCGCGGCGTTTGCGTTCGATACTGGTGTCTTCGACTGCAACCGGCTTCACACGGAAGCCGTTGGCGCGCAGATGTTCCATCCACGCGCCGCAGCAGCCTCAGGTCGGGTTGAGGTAAACGGTGACCAGCGGCGGTTCTGCGGCCTGTGCCGCTGCTGAAACCGCGGTGACAAGCAGTGCAGCGATAAAGAGTCTTCGTTTGATCATGGTGCTACCTCGCGGTGACGTTGATGTTGCCGACCATGCCGGCTTCGCAATGGCCCGGCAGCAGGCAGCCGAAATGGAATTCGCCGGACTTGGTGAACTGCCAGGCGATGGTTTCCGTCTTGCCGGGCGCGACGTGGGCCATGTACGGCTCGTCGTGCTCCATGCCCGGATGTTTTTTCATCAACTCTGCGTGAGTTTTTAATTCGGCCATGGTGCCCAGTACGAATTCGTGCATGGTCTTGCCGGAATTTTTGACGATGAATTTCACCGTCTCACCCTGTTTCACGGTCAGCGCAGCCGGCGTGAAACGCATCCGGTCGCTCATGTCGACATGGATGGTGCGCACGGTTTTTTTCGGGTCGCCGGCCTTGCCGAAGGATTTTTCTTCCATGCCCGCTGTGGACGGAGCCGCGGATTTTTTGGCATGGCTGTCGCTATGGGCGGCCACGGGGCCGGTGGCCAGTGTCGCTGTGAATGCCAGCAGTATTAATGGCGGTAATCGCATCATTGCAGGATCTCCAGTAAAAATATAAATAAAATCAATGGGTTAATGATTGTGCTGGGTCGTGGGCTTGCGCGCGCGGACTTCGCGTTCACCGGCAACGGCTGGCGATGACGCGGCTCGCGGGGTTTCCGGCGCGGCGCCGGTCCATTCGCGCGCCACCGTACCCGGCGGGTGTTTGAACCAGCCCGGATCCTTGTAATCGTTGCGCGCGAGCCCGTCGCGCACCTTGACCACGCTGAACATGCCGCCCATTTCCAGCGGGCCGAAGGGGCCGCGGCCGGTCATCATCGGCAGCGTGTTGTCGGGCAGCGGCATTTCCATCTCGCCCATGTCGGCCATGCCGCGTTCACCCATGACCATGTAGTCGGGCACCAGGCGCAGGATTTTTTCGGCAACACCGCGATGGTCGACGCCGATCATCGTCGGCACACCGTGGCCCATCGCGTTCATGGTGTGATGCGACTTGTGGCAATGGATCGCCCAGTCACCGGCTTCGCTGGCGGTGAATTCGAAAGCACGCATCTGGCCGACGGCAACGTCCACGGATACTTCCGGCCAGCGTGCGGACTTCGGCACCCAGCCGCCGTCGGTGCAGGTCACTTCGAAATCGTAACCGTGCATGTGCACCGGGTGGTTGGTCATCGTCAGGTTGCCGAAACGGATGCGTACGCGGTCATTTTTGCGCACCACAAAGGGATCAATCGCCGGGAACACGCGTGAATTCCAGCACCACAGGTTGAAGTCGAGCATGGTGTTCACGCGCGGGGTCGCCGCGCCGGGGCTGATGTCGAAGGCGTTCAGCAGAAACACGAAGTCGCGATCGACCTTCATGAAGTTTGGATTTTTCGGATGCACGATGAAGAGGCCCATCATGCCCATCGCCATCTGCACCATTTCGTCGGCATGCGGGTGATACATGAAAGTGCCGGACTTTTTCATCTCGAATTCATAAACGAAGGTTTTACCGACCGGGATCTGCGGCTGCGTCAGTCCGCCGACACCGTCCATGCCATTGGGCAGCAGGATGCCGTGCCAGTGGATGGTCGTGTGTTCGGGCAGCTTGTTGGTGACGAAGATTCTTAGCTTGTCGCCTTCGACACATTCTATGGTCGGCCCCGGTGATTGACCGTTGTAACCCCAGAGGTGGGCGGTCATGCCGGGCGCGATCTGACGACGCACTGGTTCGGCAACAAGGTGGAATTCCTTCCAGCCATTGTTCATGCGCCAGGGCAGTGTCCAGCCGTTCAAAGTGGCGACCGGGTTGTAGGGGCGGCCGTTGGGTGGAGAGAGTGGCGGCTGCATGTCGGGCGTGGTCTGCATCGGCGCTTCGGGCACGGCGCCCTGTGCGGCGCGGCTGACCGCGGCAGCACCAAGCAGCGCCGCGCCGGAAGCACGGAGGAAATTTCGTCTGTTGTTCATGTTGTTGTCCATGATTCAGTGGCCTCCGCCGGATGCCGGCGCTGCGGTGCGCAAGGAATTGCCGGGTGCGCCGATGGCGCCGGGTGATTTTCCGTTGATCGCGAATTGCAGCGTGGTGTCGGCAATCCAGAAATCGCGTTGTGTTTCGATGGCGCTGATCACCGCGCCGACCTGCTGACGCGATTCGGCGAGCAGTTCAAACACGCTCATCAGCATGCCGTTGTAACGCAGCAGGGTTTCCTCGCTGATGCGCGATCGGAGCGGCACCACTTCGTCGCGGTAGTGCCGGGCAAGATCATAGGCCGTGCGCCAGGTGCCGTACGCCTCGCGTACTTCGGAGCGGGCGCGCACGGCGAGATCGGCCGCACGATGCACCGACTGCATGTAGCTGTATTCGGCACGGGCATTGCGCGCCGTGCCGAAATCGAAAATC
>CAMBCD010000079.1 GCA_945863085.1 Bordetella parapertussis | reverse complement strand
TGAAAGACATCATGGGCACGGTGCAGGCGGGCAAGGCGCTGGATGCGCCGCGCGTGCAGGAAGCCGTGACCAGCATGACCGACAGCGTTGTGCGCAACCCCGATGCCATGATGCTGCTGGCCAAGCTGAAAGCCAAAGGTGGGCATACGCTCGACCGCGCATTCGGTGTTTCCATTTACATGCTGACCTTTGGCCGTTTTCTGCAACTGCCCCGTGAGCAGCTCGACCTGCTGGGCATGCTCGGCCTGCTGCAGGATGTCGGCATGACCGCGGTTCCTGAAGAGGTGGTGGCGAAAAAAGAGCCGCTGTCCAAGGTTGAACTGATGGTCTGCCGCAGCCATGTCACCCATTCGGTATCAATCATCAAGGAGACGCCCGGCTTGCCGCCCGAACTGCCGGGGCTCGCTGAGTTGCATCACGAACGTTACGACGGCAGCGGTTACCCCAAGGGACTGAAGGCCGACCAGATCGGTCTGTTCGGATCGATTGCCGGACTGGTCGACTGTTTCGATGCGATGACGCATCCCCGCCCCTATGCAGAGGTGTATTCGCCTTCCAATGCGCTCAATTACCTCTACAACACGCGCAACGTCCAGTTCGACGGTCCGCTGGTCGAGCAGTTCGTGCAGTGCATCGGCATTTTTCCGGTCGGCGCCCTGGTGGAATTGAATTCCGGCGAGGTGGGTATCGTCATTGCGCAGAACCTGGTGCGGCGATTGCTGCCGAAAGTGATGGTGGTGCTCGATGCCAAGGGCAACCCGCTGCGTCCGCAGGTGATCCTGGATCTCGCCAGCGAACCCAAGGCCTCGCCTGGCGTCCCGTACCGTATCAAACGCACGCTGGAGCAGGGCAGTGTCCCCATCGATCCCTCCGAATTCTTCCTCTGATCCCGGCCTAGCAGTGGATTCCGCAACCGGTCAGTCCGGGGTCAGCCTGGACGCCCTGGTCAAGCGCCTCGCCGAAGAATTTGGCGCGGGCCCCGAAACCATGCTCCGGGTGGCCAGGGTATTCCGCGATGTCAGTGAGCGTGCCCCCGATCTGTTTGTGCCCGCGGCCGGTACGCTGGCCACGGCGTTCACCGCCCAGGCGGTTGCCGGAGGCACGGATGCCGGGATCATCCATGCCGCACTGGGCGAGTGGGCGCTGGACGCCGAAAATGAACCTCTGGAGCGCATGCGACGGGATTGTCAGCGCTTCCAGGATGCGATGACGAGAGGTGCCTTGCGTCTTTACGCCGACGATGCCGCACAGTGCACGGAAAACCTGCTCGCGCTGCAGTGTTTCAATTTCCTGCAACTGGCCCTGCTCGCCTCGCTGGCCACGCGCAGCCAGGAAGAGGGCGGTGTGGTGCGCACGCTGCCGACGCCGGAGTACGCGGCGTTCATGGAAATTTTCCGCACGACCATCGAAAGTCACCGCCAGGACGGCAAACAGCTTGGATTGCTGCTGCTGCAGATCGGCAAGGTAGAGCAGATCGACCGCCAGCTCGGGCTGCAGAAAGGCGAGGCGTTCATGCTGCGCGTCACGCGGCGCATGCGCGAAGGTGTGCTGCGCAAACAGGATCAACTGGGTCGCGTCAGCCGCGACCAGTTTGCCTGCCTGCTGCCGCGGATCGCCGGCGAAGGCGTGGCAATCCTGGCGGCAAACAAGATTCTTGGCGCGTTGGAGGCGCCGATTCCGATCGGTGACCGCACGTTTGATACGGATCCCGTGATCGGCATCGTGGTTTATCCGGATCACGGTGCTGACCCGCAGGCGCTGGTGCGCAATGCCAAGCTGGCGGCGCGCGTGGCGCGCGGCGGTGCGGAACGCACTGCCGTTTATGATCCGGCCCACGGCGAGAACGAAGAGCGCCAGATGCGTTACGAAACGCGGTTACGCCACGCGCTGGAGCAAAACACGCTGGGGCTGGCGTTCGAACTGCAACTCGACGCGCAGTCGGGCCGCATCGGCGGACTGGAATGCGTGTTGCGCTGGACGGATGCGGAACTGGGCGAGGTGACGGAGGCGCAGGCGCTGGAGACCGCGGAAAGCGCCGGCCTGGTGCGCGAGGTGACGTGGTGGATCTTCAACAATGCCCTGCGCCAGGGCGCCGAATTCGCACGCGCCGGTTTGCAGTGCAAGATCGGACTCAAGGTGTCGGCGAGCGGGCTGCTGCAGCCGGATTTTCCGGAGTTCGTCGACCGTGCATTGCGCACCTGGGGCGTGCCGCCGGGACGGGTGGTGATCGGCGTGCACGAGACGGCGATCGCCGGTGAATTGGGTCCGGTGAAAGATGCGTTTGCACGTCTGAAGCGGCTCGGGTTGCGCCTGGGCATCGACGGTTTTGCCACCGGGGCTTCGTCGCTGAGCAATCTGGCGCAATTGCCGTTTGACGAATTGAAACTGAACGCGACTTTTGTGCATGACATGCAGCGTTCGGCGCTGCACGGGAAAATTGTCCGGTCGCTGGTGCGCCTGGCCCGCGATCTGGGACTGCAGGTGACGGCGGAGGGTGTCGGTGACGGCGAAACGGTGCTAGCCCTGCTCGCGCTGGGCTGCGAGCGGGTGCAGGGTCCGCATGTAAGCCAGCCGCTAACGGCCGAGGAAATACTGGTGTTCGAAAAAAGCGGCGCTGGACTGGCCAAGCTGAGATTGTCCGATCTTTAGGCTGACGGACGGACGCAGCGGACATGAAAATCGATTTCGAAATCATCCGCGGCATCCTGGAGCGGCGTTTGCAGCAGAACGACATCGAGCGGCTGCTCGGCGGGCTGTCAGACACTGAAAAAACCCAGCTGCTGATCCGCATCACCGAACTCGTGCGCCGTACCACCGCGCTGGTCGATGTCGCCAACCGCGTGTCCGACACTCTTTCGCTCGATGTGCTGTTCCCGCGACTGATGGAAGTCGTCACCGAAACCCTCAACGTCGAGCGCAGCTCGCTGTTTCTCTACGACGCCGAGACCCGCGAACTGTTTTCCCGCGTTATGCAGGGCAACGCGATGGGCGAGATCCGGTTTCCGGCAGACCGCGGCATCGCAGGTTCGGTGTTTACCACCGGCAAGGGCGAGATTATTCCCGACGCCTACGCAGACTCCCGCTTCAACCGCAAGGTCGATACCGACACCGGTTATCGCACACGAAACATCCTGTGCGTACCCATCCGCAACAAGAAACAGGTGGTGATCGGCGTCACCCAGGCGCTCAATAAGCGCGAGGGCGGTTTTGACACCGAGGACCAGCAGTCACTGGAGGCCCTGTCCTCGCAGGCTGCTGCCGCGCTGGAGAACGCGCGGATGTTCGAGAAAGTCGAGCGTTCGCAGCGTGAGGAGGCGTTGCTGCTCGACGTGGTGAGCTCGATCACTTCGGAAATCCTGCTGGATCCGCTGCTCGAGAAAATCCTCGCTGCAGCGACCCAGTTGCTGGGCGCGGACCGCGGTTCACTGTTCCTCCACGATCCGGCCAGCAATGAACTGTGGTCGCGTGTTGCCGGTGGCGAGTCGTCGCACCAGATCCGTTTCCCGGCCAGTGCCGGCATCGCCGGCGAGTGTTTTAGCAAGGGCGTGCGCATCAACATCGACGATGCCTACAAGGATCCGCGCTTCAACCCGGATGTGGACAAGGGCACGGGTTACCGCACCCGCAACATCCTGTGCATGCCGATTACCACCAAGGGCGGCAACAAGGTCGGCGTGATGGAAATCCTCAACAAGAAGGAAGGTTCCTTTACTGCCAACGACCAGCGCCGTCTCGCCGCGTTGTGCGCCCAGGCCGCGGTGTCCATCGAAAACGCGCAGTTGTTCGAAGATGTCAGCAATGCACGAAACTACAACGAAAGCATCCTGCGCAGCATGAGCAACGGCGTGTTGACGCTGGACAAGGCCAATGTGATCAGCAAGGTCAACCAGTCTGCCCTGCGCATCCTGCAGCGCGCCGAACCGGACATGGTCAACCGCAGGGTCGGCGACGTGTTCGGCGGCAGCAACAGCTGGGTGACCAACAGCCTGGACAAGGTGCTGCGCACCGGCAGGATCGACAGCACGGTGGATTCGGACCTGGTGCTGGACGGACGCCGTGCGGTGTCGGTGAACATGACCGCAGTGCCGCTGCAGGACCAGCGCGACGAACAGCTCGGCGCCATGCTGATCATGGAGGACATCACCCAGGAGAAACGGTTGCGCAACACGATGTCGCGCTACATGAGCAAAGCGGTCATGGATGAACTGCTGGAGGGCGGGAACGCCGTGCTGGGCGGCACCAATCGTAAAGTGAGTGTGCTGTTTTCGGATATTCGCGGCTTCACCACGATGTCGGAACGGCTGGGTGCACGGGAAACCGTTGCCATGCTCAACGATTATTTCACCGACATGGTCGACATCGTGTTCGCCCACAACGGCATCCTCGACAAATACATCGGCGACATGATCATGGCCGTGTTCGGTTCGGTGCGCGCAACGCAGCATGATGCGGAAAATGCCGTGACCGTGGGCAGCAAAATGATGGTCGCGCTGGGCGAACTGAACCGCCGCCGCGCCCCCGCCGGGCATGAGCCGATCCGCGTCGGGATCGGCATCAGCACCGGCGATGTGGTCGCCGGCAGCATCGGTTCACCCAAGCGGCTTGAGTACACGGTGATCGGCGACCGCGTCAATTTCGCCGAACGCCTGCAGAACGCCAACAAGTATTACGGCACCAGTGTGCTGATCTGCGAATCGACCGCGGCGCGGCTGGCCAATCCCGTACGGATGCGCGAACTGGACCTGATCCGCGCGCGCGGCATGCAGAAACCGGTGGCCATTTGCGAAGTACTGGAACATCACACTGCGCAGAGTTTTCCGCATTTGGACGAAGTCATTTTTGCGTTTGCAGAAGCGGTGGCGCATTACCGCAACCGGTCCTGGGAACGTGCGGCGGCGCTGTTCGCCGACGTTCTCAAGGCCAATCCTGCCGACCGGCCGTCACAGCTCTATCTGGCGCGCTGCGAGATCTACCGCAAAAATCCGCCGCCCGGGGATTGGGACGGGGTCTGGACGCTGCAGGTGCAGTGAGTGCTACAGGCCATAAAAAATTCAATAAAAACAAATAGTTACAGTAATTATTTTGTAGGCGGGCGCTTACTTTGCCGCTTATTTTAAGCAGATATCGGCGCTACTCTGCCGCCGCGACCGGATAACCCTGGGGCAACAGCACCCACATCCGCAATGCCTGTTTCATGCGCCCCGCTTCGCGCCCTGCTTCATCACCGTAACCCCAGAAAAAATCGGCGCGCACCGCGCCGCGGATGGCCGAGCCGGTGTCCTGGGCGAGCATCAGCTGCTGCAGCGGCCTGCTGCTGAGCGGCCATGTGGTGGCGAGAAACACCGGCGCACCCAGCGGCACAAAACGCGGATCGACGGCAATCGAACGGCGCGCGGTCAGCGGAACCCCCAGCGCACCCAATGGCCCGCTCAAGCCAGCCGGCAATTCGCGGAAAAAAATGTAGCGCGGGTTGTAATCGAGCACTTCGCGCAGCTTGTCCGGATTCTGCTGTGCCCAGGCCTTGATGCCCTGCATTGATGCACGCTCCGCCGGCAGTTCGCCGCGGTCAATCAGCAGGCGGCCGATGGAGCGATAGGGATGCCCGTTGTGGTCGGCGAAACCCAGGCGCATCACGCCGCCACCGTCGAGATCAAGGCGGCCCGAGCCCTGGATCTGCAGGAAAAACAGTTCCACCGGATCGTCGACCCAGGCGATTTCCCGTCCGCGCAGCGATGCTGCACCGGCTTCGATCTGTGCGCGATCGAAGTACGGCACCACGCGTTTGCCGTCCAGCCGCGCACGCAACCGTGATTCGCGCGCTTCGATGCTGAAGGCCGGCAGGTCGACGCTGATCAGGTCGTCGGGTGTGCCGTATACCGGATAACGGTAACGCGCCGACGGTTTGCGGCTGCCGCGCAGCAGCGGTTCGTAATAACCGGTGGCTAAGCCTTCGACACCGCCGTCGGATTGACGTAACTGGTAAGGCAGGAAGTTCAATTCGAAAAAGCGTCGGGCGCGCTCACGGTCGGGGCGGGGTGTGGCCAGCGCAGTGGAGCAGACTGCACGCCACGCCTCCTGCGTCTTCAGGGCGCCGCAACTTGCCAGCAAGGCTTCCCAGGCTGCGGCCGGATCATCGTCGCGCCAGCCGGGCAGATCCGTCCAGTGACCGCGGCGCAGATGCGCCCCGGAGAGTGCTGGCGTGGCTGGCGCCGGCGTGACTGCAGGCGCGGGTTCCGGCAGCAGCGCCGGTTGTGCCGGGGCCGGGGTCAGTACCGGGGGGGGCGCTTCGACAGGTTTTTCCGGTGTCGAGCGGCAGGCCGTCATCGCCAGGGTCACGAGCAGGGCGGCCAGCCACATGGACGTTCCCTTGGAGGGCGGTGGCAAACTGCGCAGCGGGAATTTGTTAGAGTCGAAGTTATGCATGGTCAATTTACAGAGCAGACGCAATGAGCGGATTGATGTGGTACCTGATTGAGGCCGCGGTGGCCGTGGCCTTGCTGGGCGGTATCGTCTGGCTGACCTGGCCGCGCCGCGACGATGACGATGCCGATGAATCCGGCAAGCCCTGAACCGCGGTTTTCTCCAGAGTAATCATCCGGAACCAGCCTCCCGCCATTGCGGGTTCGTCGGCAATGACCCGCAGTTCGCTTACTCCGGCCAGCGCCTCCTCGAATACGACATTGGTGCGGGTGGCAATCTGCTGCGCCAGCGGATTGATCATCCGCCGCAGCCATGCGGCCTCACCCTGGCGCAGGAATTTGTCGAGCACGAACAGCCGTCCGCCAACCTTGACCACGCGCGCTGCTTCACGCAGCGCTGCTCGGGTGTCCGGCACGATGGCGAGGATCAGGTGCAGCAATACATGATCAAAAGTCTCGCTGCGAAACGGCAGCCGCTGGCTGTCGCCTTGCGCCCATTGCAGATCGAGGTGACTGCCGCGCGGCAGCGCTTTTTGCAGCATGGCCCGCGTCAGGTCGAGCGCAGTGTAGCGATGCGCCGCGGGCAACAGCGGCAGATCGAGTCCGGTGCCGATGCCGTTGAGCAGGATGTGCGCACCACCGGAGCGGGGCAGGCGCGCGAGGCTTTTGGCCCGCACCCGGCCGAGTGCCGGGCCGATCAGCCAGTCATAAAACGGTGCGATCAGCGTGTAACTGGTGCGGAGGGACATGCCCGCGGTGACTGGTTAGTGCAGTACGCGCGGCGCGGACAGCGTGAATTCGGGGATGGTTGCGTCGAAACGCGTGCCGTCCTCGGCGACCATCTGGTAGGTGCCGCGCATCGTGCCCACCGGTGTTGTCATCACCGAGCCGCTGGTGTATTCAAAACTTTCGCCAGGCTTCAGCTTCGGCTGGGCCCCGACCACGCCCTGGCCTTTGACTTCCTGCACCATGTTGTTGGCGTCGGTGATGATCCAGTGACGGCTCAGCAGTTGCGCCGGCACTTCGCCGGTGTTGGTGATGGTGATGGTGTAGGCAAACGCGTAACGATCGGCGTCGGCATCGGATTGTTCCGCGATGTAGGTCGCGCGCGGCGCGACGGTGATCTGATATTTATGTTCGGTCATGGCCGTATTCTCGCATCCGCGGCGCGCCTGCGGAAGTTCCGCATGACTGCCGCTGGCGGGAACGGGTAGAATTATCGGGTCACTCACCCGGATTACGTCATGACCCATCGTCTCGCGCCCAGCATCCTGTCCGCCGACTTTGCCCGCCTCGGCGAGGAAGTGCAGGCGGTGGTCGCCGCCGGCGCCGACCTGATCCATTTTGACGTGATGGACAACCACTACGTGCCCAACCTGACCATCGGGCCGCTGGTGTGTCAGGCCATCCGTCCGCTGGTCAAGGTGCCGATCGATGTGCACCTGATGGTGAAACCGGTGGACCGCATCGTGCCGGATTTCGCCAAGGCCGGCGCCAACATCATTTCCTTCCACCCGGAAGCCTCCGAACACATCGATCGCACCATCGGCCTGATCAAGGAGCACGGCTGCAAGGCCGGGCTGGTGTTCAATCCGGCGACGCCCCTGGACTACCTCGACCACGTGCTCGACAAGATCGACCTGGTGCTGATCATGTCGGTGAATCCCGGGTTCGGCGGACAGGCGTTCATCCCGGGCGCGCTGGCCAAACTCGCGGCAGCGCGCAAACGTATCGATCAGAGCGGCCGCGACATCTGGCTGGAAGTGGATGGCGGCGTCAAAACCGACAACATCGCGGAAATCGCCAAAGCCGGCGCGGATACTTTTGTCGCGGGCTCTGCGATATTTGGTACGAAAGACTACAAAGCCACCATCGCAGCGATGCGCGCAGCGCTCGCCAAATCCTGAACTTCCTGAAGGTATGGTGTTGCGGTCGATGGGCCGCGCCGTCCCCGTTTCTGCAAACATGAAAAAAACGTTTCCGATCGCCGTGCAGGCCGTGATGATTGATCTCGACGGCACCCTGCTCGATACCATCCCCGATCTGGCCGCTGCGGCCAACCTGATGCTGGAGGCGCTGGGTCATGCGCCGCTGCCGCTGGACACCGTTCGCAACTACGTCGGCAAGGGCATCCCGCGGCTGGTCGAGCGCGCGCTGGCCCGCGACATCGACGGCCATGCCGATGCGGCGGCGATGGCGCAGGCACTGCCGGTGTTCGAGCGTTTTTATACCGAGGTCAACGGTCGTTACACCACGATATATCCCGGCGTAATGGAAGGCTTGGAACAATTCCGTGCCGGCGGTTTCCCGCTGGCCTGTGTCACCAACAAATCCGGCGCATTCACGCTGCCGCTGCTGGAGCGCATGGGCATGGCCCCGTTTTTTGCGCAGACCATTTCCGGCGATACGCTGGCGCGCAAAAAACCCGATCCCATGCAGTTGCTGCATGCCGGCGCGGAGTTCGGTGTGGCGCCCGAACGCATGCTGATGGTCGGGGACTCGGTGAATGACGCGCAGGCGGCGCGCGCGGCAGGATGCCCGGTATTCTGTGTGCCCTATGGCTACAACGAAGGCTTGGCTGTGCAGAGCCTCGATGTTGATGCTATAGTAGGCGCGCTGACTGAATGTATCCCTTTGATTAAAAAGATTTAATCGTGTCTTTAATCATGTCGCTCCCGATGAGGTTGGAAACGGTGTCTGGCGCTTGGCGCTGGCGTCGCGATTGGCGTTGCTGATCGCGCGTTACCGGACTGCTGTTCCGTTTTCGTACCTGACCTCATTTCGTGGAGCAAGACATGACTGAATCTGAATTCGATCGACTCGCCGCCGCGGGCTATAACCGCGTGCCGGTAGTGCTCGAAACCTTTGCCGACCTCGACACGCCGCTGTCGATTTACCTGAAGCTCGCCAACCAGCCATACAGTTATCTGCTGGAATCGGTGGTCGGCGGCGAACGCTTCGGACGTTATTCCTTCATTGGCCTCGCTGCCGGCACCCGCATTGAAGTGCGTGACCATGGCTGCACCGAGGTTCGTGACGGTGTCGAGACGCTGCGCGAAGAAGCCGATGACCCCCTGGCCTTCGTCGAAAATTACCTGAAGCGGTTCAAGGTCGCGACCGATCCGCGCTTGCCGCGTTTTTGCGGCGGGCTGGTCGGTTATTTCGGCTACGACACCGTGCGTTACATCGAAAAGCGGCTCGCCAAGAGTAACAAGCGCGATGAACTGGGCACACCGGACATTTTGCTGCTGGTGTCCGAGGAAATCGCCATCGTCGACAACCTGTCGGGCAAGCTGTCGCTGGTGGTCTATGCCGAGCCGGGCAAACCCGGCGCCTATGCCGCGGCCCGCGCGCGGCTGGCAGTGCTGCTCGGAAAACTGCGTGCGCCGGTGAAACTGCCGGAAAG
>CAMBCD010000078.1 GCA_945863085.1 Bordetella parapertussis | reverse complement strand
CCGGCGTCGTCGTGCGGCACTTCGTGGGCGTAGAACAATGAACCGCGGCTGGGTTCCGCCATGTAGGCGAGGTCGGAGTGCCAGAACAGCCCGGCATCCTGGGTGCCTATGGGTTTTCCGTTTTCGATGACATTGGAGACCACGAAAATTTCCGGAAAGCCCGGCTTGCAGCATTCCACACGCACATGTTTTTCGAGTTCGCCGAAACGCCGGCTGAAGGCCACATGCTGCCCGGGGCTGACGTGCTGGTCGCGGAAAAAAACGACTTCATGTTCATGCAGCGCATGCTCGATGGCATGCAGTGTCGCATCGTCGATGGCCTGCGCCAGGTCGATGCCGCGGATCTCGGCGCCCAGTGCGGCGCCTGACGGTCTGATGTCGAGCATGATTTTTGTGCCTCCTCCAGGCGGTTGGCCGGTGACTAGTCGAACGCGGGAATGCCGGTCAGCGCACGGCCGAGGATCAGCGCATGGATGTCGTGCGTGCCTTCGTAGGTGTTGACGGCCTCGAGATTCATCATGTGGCGGATCACGTGGAATTCATCGGCGATGCCGTTGCCGCCGTGCATGTCGCGGGCGACGCGTGCGATATCCAGCGCCTTGCCGCAGGAATTGCGCTTCAGCAGCGAAATCATTTCCGGTGCGACACGGCCCTCGTCGATCAGCCGGCCGAGGCGCAGCGCGGCATGCAGCGCCAGCGTGATTTCGGTCTGCATGTTGACCAGTTTCAGCTGCACCAGCTGGTTGGCGGCGAGCGGGCGGCCGAACTGCTTGCGCTCCAGCGTGTAATTGCGCGCGGCCTGCCAGCAGAATTCTGCGGCCCCCAGCGCGCCCCAGGCGATGCCGTAACGCGCCTTGTTCAGGCAGGAGAAGGGACCCTTCAGGCCGGAGACATCCGGCAGTACGTTTTCTTCCGGCACGAACACATTGTCCATGACAATTTCACCGGTCACTGACGAGCGCAGGCTGAACTTGCCTTCGATTTTCGGCGTTGATAATCCCTTCATGCCCTTTTCCAGGATGAAGCCGCGGATCACGCCGCCATCATCCTTGGCCCAGACCAGCAGCACGTCGGCGAGCGGGGCGTTGGTAATCCACATTTTTGCGCCGCTGACCGAGTAGCCACCGTCAACCTTCTTGCCGCGGGTGACCATGCCGGCAGGGTCGGAGCCGGCATTGGGTTCGGTCAGGCCGAAACAGCCGATCCACTCGCCGCTGGCCATTTTGGGCAGGTATTTCTGTTTCTGCGCTTCGCTGCCGAAGGCGGAAATCGGGTACATCACCAGGCTGGACTGCACGGACAGGGCGGAACGGTAGCCGCTGTCGACGCGTTCGACTTCGCGTGCGATCAGGCCGTAACAGACGTGGTTGACGCCGGCGCAGCCATAACCTTCTATGGTCGGTCCGAGAAAGCCGAGTTCGCCCATTTCGTTCATGATTTCGCGGTGGAATTTCTCGTGGCGGTTGGCTTCAACCACCCGCGGCATCAGTTTTTCCTGGCAATAGGCGCGCGCAGCGTCGCGCACCATGCGTTCCTCGTCGCTCAGCAGGTCTTCGAGCAGCAGTGGATCGTCCCACTGGAAAGCGGCTTTGGTCGTGGGAATCGCGGCGGTCATCGGGGTCTCCGGATACAATAGGTCGCTTGTTAACCAACTCGATTCTAGAACATTTTGGCCAACGAAGACCTCTCCCGATTACGCATCGACCGCGATGCGGTGTGCGCTGCGCCACGACGGCGCTTTAAACGATGGTGGTGGCTGGCAGCGCTGGTGCTGGCTGGCATCGCATTCTGGTTATTTGCCCGCAATGCACCGGTCAATGTCGAAACGACCACGGTATCGCAGGCCTATCCGTCGCAGGCTTATACGCTGCTGAATGCCACCGGTTACGTGGTGGCGCAGCGCAAGGCAGCCGTGGCATCCAAGGCCACCGGTCGGTTGGAATGGCTCAACGTGCGCGAAGGCAGCCAGGTGAAATCCGGGGAAATCCTGGCGCGCCTCGAAAGCAAGGACGTGACTGCGCAGATGCAGCAGGCCGCTGCCAGTGTCAATGTGGCGCGGGCCAATCTGGAGCAGGGCGAGGCCGAATTGCGCGAAGCGGTGCGGGTGCTGGAGCGTTCGCGCGACCTGCTGGCGAAAAAATTCGTGTCACCCGCGGCGCATGACACGGTGATCTCGCGCCATGAAAAGGCGCAGGCGGCGCTCAGCGGCTACAAGGCGTCGATTGCCGTCGCCCAGGCCAACCTGCGCGCGGCCGAAGTTGCCGTCGAGCAGACATTGATCCGCGCGCCCTTCGACGGTGTGGTATTGACCAAAAATGCCAATGTTGGCGATGTGATCACGCCGTTTTCATCGGCGCTGGGTTCGCAGGCGGCGGTGGTGACCATGGCTGACATGACTACGCTGGAGGTCGAGGCCGATGTCTCGGAAGCCAACCTTTCCAAAGTGAAGGTCGGCCAGCCCTGTGAAATCCAGCTCGATGCCTTGCCCGGCCAGCGTTTTCGCGGTGTGGTCCAGCGTACAGTGCCGACGGTGGACCGTACCAAGGCCACAGTGCTGGTGAAAATCCGTTTTGTCGATGTTGATGCGCGGGTGCTGCCGGAGATGAGCGCCAAGGTGGCCTTCCTTGAGAAGGAGACGCCGGAGGCTGAACGTACGGCGCGTACGGTGGTGCAGCCGGCGGTTGTGGTTGAGCGCGACGGCGCTGGCGTGGTGTTTGTGGTGAAGGATGGGAAGGTTGCGCAGGTCGCTGTTAAAAGCGGCATGAAAATCGGGGAGTTGGTGGAGGTGACGGGTGTAACTCCCGGGGATAAGGTGGTGGTCAGGCCGCCGGAGAAATTGCGGGATGGTTCGCCGGTGGCGACCGCTGCAAAATGATCTCGCTTGGTTTGAATGGATACTTTGCCGGGGGTAGCCCGGCGGCTAGTCACTTTTCTTGCTTCGCCAAGAAAAGTAACCAAAAGAAGGCGACCCAGGCTCGCCGGCCCTGCGGGCTACCCTGTGCTGCTCGCCAAGCCGGGCGGCTGCGGAACTCGCCCTCGCAAACAACGCGAGGGCTCATACAGTCCTCGCCGACTGCCCCCGGCTTGGCTGCGCTGCTCGGCGGCTCACATGGGGTGGGCGGTGTGCAGTGCCGGCCTTGCTGATGGAAATGCCGTTGTCAGCCTCCGCTGTACAAATCCGCCATCTCGTCAAATCATATCGGCGTGGTGGTCAGGTGGTGCCGGTGCTGGAGGACATCAGCCTTGATATTCCGGCCGGCGATTTTGTTGCGCTGATGGGGCCTTCGGGTTCGGGCAAGAGTACCTTGCTGAACATGATTGCCGGCATTGACCGTCCCGATAGCGGGGAATTGCGCGTCAGCGGTACCGACATCATGGCGCTGGGCGAGGCGGAACTGGCCGACTGGCGGGCGCGCAATGTCGGTTTCATTTTCCAATTCTACAACCTGATGCCGGTGCTGACGGCGTTCGAGAATGTCGAGTTGCCGCTGCTGCTGACCGGCTTGCCGGCGCGGGAGCGGCGCGAGCATGTGGACATGGCGCTGAAAATGGTCGGGCTGGCTGATCGCGTGGAGCATTACCCGTCGGAACTGTCGGGCGGACAGCAGCAGCGGGTGGCGATTGCGCGCGCGATCATCACCGATCCGGCGATCCTGGTGGCCGATGAACCGACCGGTGACCTTGATCGCGCATCGGCCGAAGACATCCTCGCGCTGATGGATCGCATGAACAGCGAACTGGGCAAGACCATCATCATGGTGACCCACGATCCCTTCGCGGCGAAACGTGCGCGCTCGGTGAAGCACCTGGAAAAGGGCGTGCTGGCGGATTGAATAAAGTGGTAACCCGTCTAAGGCAGTAGCCAAGTCAGTAACCCGTCGCATAAATATAAGCCATTGTTTTTATTAGATATTTCATTATGCACCTGCTGAAGCTGATTCTCCGCAACACGCTGCGCCACAAACTGCGCACGCTGCTGACGGTGCTTGGGCTGCTGGTGGCGATCCTGTCCTTCGGTCTGCTGCAGACCGTGGTTGATGCCTGGTATTCGGGCGCCAAGGCCGCTGCACCCGATCGGCTGATCACCCGCAATTCGGTATCGCTGGTGGTGCCATTGCCGGTGCATTACCGCGACAAGATCCGCAGCGTCGATGGCGTGCATTCGGTGGCTGCGGCGAACTGGTTCGCCGGCGTGTACCAGGAACCGAAGAATTTTTTTCCGCAGTTCGCGATCGACGCGCTGCCGTACCTGGCGATGTATCCGGAGTACCGCATCCCGGAGGACCAGTTGCGCGATTTCATGCGTGACCGCAAGGGTGCGGTGATCGGCCGCAAGCTGGCCAACACCTACGGTTTCAGGGTCGGCGACGTGGTGCCGCTGAAAGGCACGATATTCGCCGGCAACTGGGAGTTCGTGGTGCGCGCGATCTACGACGGCGCATCAGCGACCACCGACACCTCGCAGTTCTTTTTTCACTGGGAATACCTGAATGAAAGCGTGCGCATCCGTGCGCCGCTGCGCGCCAATCATGTGGGGGTGTTCGTGGTGCGGGTCAGTGATGTTGCGCGCGCCGCGGAAATCAGCAAGGCCGTCGATGCCCAGTTCGGCAATTCCGCTGCGGAAACGCTGACCGAAACCGAGCAGGCCTTCCAGATCGGTTTCGTCAAGCAGACCGAAGCCATCGTCATTGCCATCCGCATTGTTTCCTTCGTGGTGATATTCATCATCCTCGCTGTGATGGCCAACACCATGGCGATGACCGCGCGCGAGCGCATGTCCGAGTACGCGACGCTGAAGGCGCTGGGTTTCGGCCCGGGTTTCCTCGGCAGCCTGATACTCGGCGAATCGCTGGCCATTGCATCCACCGGCGCCGCGCTGGGGGTGGCGCTGACATTCCCGGTGGCGGACTGGTTTGCCGCGCAGATGGGTACGCTGTTTCCGGTATTCGAGATCAGCACCAATACGCTGTGGCTGCAGGCGGCCTGTGCTGCCGTGGTCGGCGTCGCTGCCGCCGTGTTGCCGGCGTGGCGTGCGACACAGGTGCGCATCGTCGACGGTTTGCGGGCGGCGGGATGAAAGCGATTCCGTTTTCCTACACCCTGCGCAATTTGTGGACACGCAAGCTGACCACGGCGCTGACCGCCGGCGGCATGGCGCTGGTGGTGTTTGTTTTTGCCGCAGTGCAGATGCTCGACACGGGATTGCGGCAGGCGCTGGTCGCCACCGGCCAGCCTGACAATATCCACGTGACGCGTCGTGCTGCAGGCGCCGAAATTTCCAGCGCCGTCGATCGTGTGCAGGCGGGCATCGTCGAGACCCAGCCGGAAATCGCCATCGGTCCCGGCGGCATGCGCCTGGTGTCGAAGGAGGTGGTGGTGCTGATCACGCTGCCCAAGCACGACACGGGGACGGCGACCAATGTCACCACGCGCGGCGTCGGCGAAGCGGCTTTCGAATTGCGGCCGCAGTTGCAGATTGTCGAAGGCCGCACATTCCGGCCCGGATCTTCCGAGGTCATCGTCGGCGC
Source organism: Bordetella parapertussis (assembly GCA_945863085.1). Next base: position 4,382 of record CAMBCD010000078.1, on the reverse strand, counting down.
CAGCATCGCCCAGCGTTTTGACGGCGCGGCGGTGGGGTCGCTGCTGCGTTTTGGCGGGCGCGAGTGGCGGGTGGTGGGGCGTTTCGAGGCAAAAGGTTCGGCCTACGACTCCGAGCTGTGGGTTGATGCCGAACAGTTGCAGCAGTCATTCCGGCGCAACGCCTGGTCTGCTGTCGTGGCGCGGCTGGCGGATCCGGCGACACTGCCGGCGCTGAAGGAGCGCCTCGAAGGTGATCCGCGGCTGACGCTGGACGTCAAATACGAGCGCGATTTTTTCGAGGAACAATCGAAGGCGCTGTCGAATTTCATCAGTTACCTGGGGCTGACGCTGTCGGTGATTTTTTCGGTGGGCGCGATGATCGGCGCCGCCATCACCATGTACGCCGCGGTGGCCAACCGCACCGGCGAGATCGGCACGCTGCGTGCGCTGGGTTTTCGCCGCAGCAGCATCCTGGCGACGTTCCTGTTGGAAGCCGTTTTGCTCGGTGCGGTTGGCGGCGTGGCCGGACTGGCGCTGGCCTCACTGATGCAGTGTGTGCACATCTCGACGCTGAACTGGCAATCATTCTCAGAGCTCGCGTTCAGTTTTTCGCTGACGCCGCGCATTGTCGTGATGTCGCTGGGTTTTGCCGTGCTGATGGGGTTTGTCGGCGGTTTTCTGCCGGCGGTGCGCGCTGCGCGGATGGGGATTGTTGACGCGCTGCGTGCAGGATAAGTTTGACGTGCCGGTGGATGAGGACGTTGCCGGTAGAAGCGCCCGGCGGCTAGGGTCCGGAATGCCGGTAGAGGCTTCCGGCGGCGGTTAGGAATGCCGGGAGAAGCATCCGGCGGCTTTCAGATGCGTGATTCAGGAACGTATTCAGGAACGTGATGCGGCGGTGCGTTCGATGGTGCCGAGGTGGAAGCGGTATTCGCCGGCTTTGCGGTCGGCGTAATAATGGGTCAGCGTGTTGCGCACCGTGGCGAAGGCCAGTTGTTCCCAGGGTACTTCCGCTTCGTCGAACAAACGCACTTCCAGGCTTTCGCTGCCGGCGCTGAAATCAAGGTCGAGCAGGCGGGCGCGGAACAGAATGTAGACCTGGTTGATGTGCGGGATGTTGTACATCGCGTACAGCGGCACGATTTCAACGCGGGCATTGGCTTCTTCCAGCGTTTCGCGCATGGCCCCTTGTGCCGTGGTTTCCCCATTCTCCATGAAGCCCGCGGGCACGGTCCACAGGCCGTGGCGCGGTTCGATCGCGCGCCGGCACAGCAGAATACGCTGCTCCCACTCGGCGATGCAGCCGACGATCATTTTCGGGTTCTGGTAATGGATGGTGCCGCAGGCGTCGCAGACGTGGCGCGGCAGCGTGTCGCCGGCGGGGATCCTGAGCGCGACTGCCGAGCCGCAATTGCTGCAGAACTTCATGCGTGGATTCCGGTTGGTTGGCCGTAACTATAAGGCAAGACGCATTTTCGGCGCTTTCTGATGTGCATTGGTCATACTCACACCGTCTTGAAGGGGCTGCGCGTGGCCAGTTCGCGGCCGTGTTCTTCCATCAGCGCCGTTTCGCGCTCGAGGAAATTTTCGATGGCAGAGGCAAATTCGGGATGCGCCAGCCAGTGCGCCGATTGTGTGGCCACCGGCAGCAGGCCGCGCGCCATTTTGTGCTCGCCCTGTGCGCCGCCCTCGAACACCTGCAGGCCGCGGGCGATCGCGTATTCGATGCCCTGGTAATAACAGGCTTCAAAATGCAAGGCAGAGTGGTGCTCCAGGGCGCCCCAGTGACGGCCGTAGAGGCGGCTGCCGTTGCGCACCAGCAGTGACGCGGCGATGGCTTTGCCGTCACGTTCGGCGCGCACCAGCACCAGGTTGCCGGGCATGGCGGCGCCGATGCGCCGGAAAAATTCCAGGTTCAGATACGGCGAGGAATGGTGTTCGCGGTAGGTCTGGCTGTAACACCGCGCAAAAAACCGCCAGTCGTCATCACTGATGGCCGTGCCTTCGAGCCAGTCGAATGTGATTCCGGCGTCGCGCACCTTGCGTCGTTCCTGGTGGATTTTTTTGCGCTTGTCGTGGCTGAGCTGCGCGAGGAACTGCTCAAAGTCGGCATAGTGTTGATTGGTCCAGTGGAACTGGCGGCCCTGGCGCAGCAGGAAGCCGTGGGAAGTCAGGCATTCGAGATCGGCCGCGTCCGGAAACAACACATGCAGCGAGGTGGTTTTTGTGCGGCGGGCGAGTTCCAGTGCGCCGGCAACCAGCCGGTCGCGGTATTCGGGTTTTTGTACGAGCAGGCGCGCGCCGACGACCGGCGTGAACGGAATCGCGCTGAGCAGCTTGGGGTAATACTCGATGCCGTGCCGCTGGTAGGCGTCAGCCCAGGCCCAGTCGAAGACGTATTCGCCGTAGGAATGGCCTTTCAGGTACAGCGGCATCGCGCCGGCGAGTTCTTCACCGTCGTGCAGCAGCAGGTATTGCGGCGCCCAGCCGGTATCGGGGCAGGCGCAGCCGCTGTCGTGCAACGCATGCAGGAAGGCGTGCTGCAGGAAGGGGGCGTCGCCGGCGAGCCGGTTCCAGGCTTCGGGATCTGTGTCTTCCAGCGATGAGACGACGTGCAGCTTCACCGCAGCGTCACGCCCTCCGGATGCTGGCCGGTGTCGCGAACCAGCTGGCGGGTCATCTGCGGGTCGAATTCCGCGACATGTTTGATGATCCTGCGCACGTCCTGCAGGTTGCCGCGCTCGTGCTGCGCCATCGCCAGCTCGTAAAAGGCATGCGGATTCATCGGCTGCAGCTCGGCGGCCACCGTGAATGCGCGTACCGCCTGTTCGTGGTCGCCGCGGCCGCGATGAGCCAGGCCGAGGCCGAACCATGCGCGGTCGAGGCTGCGCTTCAGTTTTACGGCGCGCTCAAAACATTCGATGGTGGCGGCATCGTCCCGCTGCTGCTGACGGACGTATCCCAGGTTGAACCAGAGATCGGCGTCTTCCGGGGTGATCGCCAGTGCCTGCTGGAAGCCGAGGGCTGCGGCATCCCATTGCTGGCGCGAAGCCTCAAGAAAACCGGCGCTGGCCGCGGCCAGCGCAAAACGCGGATTGGCGGCGAGCGCGTCGCGATACGCGGCAGCCGCATCGTCCTGCCGGCGCAGCGTGAGGTTCAGGCGCGCCCGGTAATAATGGAGCCAGTGCAGCATATGTGGAGTGGGTATGTGGTGACGGCGATGTGGCGACAGGGGTGTGCGGTGATGCAAAAATGGTGAGCGCACCGATGATATATTAGCAACATGAAAATAGCGATTGCACAGCTCAATTACACAGTCGGCGACCTCGCCGGCAATGCTGCCAAAATTCTTGATGCCGCGAAACGTGCCAAAACGGCCGGCGCCGGCTTGCTGTTGACGACCGAGCTTGCGCTGTCGGGGTATCCGCCCGAGGACCTGTTGCTGCGCGATGATTTTTACCGCGCCTGTGACAGCGAGTTTCACGCCATCGTGCGCGCCACCCGGGACATCACGCTGGTGCTGGGGCATCCGCACCAGGTCGACGGCAAACGGTACAACGCCGCGTCGGTGATCCGTAACGGCAGGGTGGTGGCGACGTACCTGAAGCGCACGCTGCCCAATTACACGGTGTTCGACGAGGAGCGTTATTTTGATTCCGGTGACGCACCTTGTGTATTCGAACACGAAGGCCTGCACATCGGCATCAACATCTGTGCGGACGTGTGGGAGGAGCCGGCGGCAAAAGCGGCACGCGACGCCGGCGCGCAACTGCTGCTGGTTCTGAATGCATCGCCTTATCATATCAACAAGCAGTTGACGCGTTACGAGGTGGTGCGTGAACGCGTCGGCAAGACAGGCATGCCGGTGGTCTACGCCAACCAGGTCGGGGGTCAGGATGAGCTGGTGTTTGACGGCGCCTCGTTTGCCGTCGACGGCCACGGCGAACTGACGCACCAGCTGCCGGCCTTCGAGGAAGCGCTGGCGCTGGTCGAACTGGTCGGCGGTGTGCCGGTGAAGGGCACCGTGGCGCCGACGGTTTCGCTGGAGCAGGATGTCTACAGCGCATTGACGCTGGGGGTGCGTGACTATCTGGGCAAAAACGGTTTCCCCGGGGCGCTGCTCGGCCTGTCCGGCGGTATTGATTCTGCGCTGACGCTGGCGGTTGCGGTGGATGCACTGGGCGCGGACAAGGTGCATGCGGTGATGATGCCTTCGCAATATACCGCCGGCATGAGCTGCGAGGATGCGCAGGCGCAGGCGCAGATCATGGGTGTGCGTTATTCCGAAATCGCGATCCGGCCGGTGTTTGACGCTTTCAAGACCGCGCTGGCCGGGGAATTCCGCGGACTGAAGGAAGACGTCACCGAGGAGAATCTGCAGGCGCGGATCCGCGGCACGCTT
>CAMBCD010000077.1 GCA_945863085.1 Bordetella parapertussis | reverse complement strand
TCCCAAAAGCAGGGGTTTTGGATAGTATGATTCACCTACCCCCCGCCGCGGCCCCGTGGCGACCCCCTTTTTGAATTTCTTTTCCAAATTTTACCAATGACGAGGCAGGACCCATATGAGTGAGCATATTCATCACGTAACCGATGATTCTTTTGATCCCGAGGTGCTGCAATCAGCCACCCCGGTGCTGGTCGATTACTGGGCCGAATGGTGCGGCCCCTGCAAGATGATCGCCCCCATCCTCGACGAAGTCGCCCGGGAATACTCGGGCAAACTGAAAGTCGCAAAGCTCAACATCGACGACAATCAGGCCACGCCGCCCAAGTACGGCATTCGCGGCATCCCGACGCTGATGATTTTCAAAAACGGCTCGGTGGAAGCCACCAAAGTCGGTGCATTGTCGAAATCACAGCTGACCGCATTTATTGACAGTCATATCTGAACGCTATAATCTCCGCCCAGCGCCTGACCAACCAAGCCGCTCCCGGCACTGAATAAAAGAGCACGGCAGGCGCTGGCGAAGCCGGCAGCACCCCCAAGCAACACCGCTTCCCTTCCTTCAATCCCCCTGTTTCTTCCGCGATCAACGCCCGAAGTCCATGCATTTATCCGACCTTAAAAATCTCCACGTCGGCGAGCTCGTCGATATGGCCGTCAAAAACGAGATCGACGGCGCCAACCGGTTGCGCAAGCAGGAACTGATTTTTGCGCTGCTGAAGAACCAGGCCAAAAAGGGGGAGTCCATATTCGGCGGCGGCACGCTGGAAGTGCTGCCCGACGGCTTCGGCTTCCTGCGCTCGCCCGACACCTCCTACCTCGCCGGCACCGACGACATTTATGTGTCGCCCTCGCAGATCCGCCGTTTCAACCTGCACACCGGTGACACCATTGAGGGTGAGATCCGCACCCCGAAGGAAGGCGAACGCTACTTCGCACTGGTCAAGGTCGACAAGGTCAACGAGGACTCGCCGGAGAATTCCAAACACAAGATCCTGTTTGAGAACCTGACGCCGTACCACCCGACCGAACACCTCAAACTCGAACGCGACATCAAGGCCGAGGAAAACATCACCGGCCGCATCATCGACATCATCGCCCCCATCGGCAAAGGCCAGCGCGGACTGATCGTGTCGCCGCCCAAGGCCGGCAAGACTGTGCTGATGCAGCACATTGCCCACGCCATCACCGCCAACCATCCCGAAGTCGTGCTGATCGTGCTGCTGATCGACGAACGGCCGGAAGAGGTGACGGAAATGCAGCGCTCGGTGAAGGGCGAAGTACTGTCCTCCACCTTCGACGAACCGGCCAGCCGCCATGTGCAGGTTGCCGAAATGGTGATCGAAAAAGCCAAGCGCCTGATCGAACACAAAAAAGATGTCGTCATCCTGCTCGACTCCATCACGCGCCTCGCCCGCGCCTACAACACCGTGGTACCGGCTTCCGGCAAGGTGCTGACAGGCGGCGTCGACGCCAACGCGCTTCAGCGCCCGAAACGCTTCTTCGGCGCCGCCCGCAATGTCGAGGAAGGCGGCAGCCTGACCATCCTCGCCACCGCGCTGATCGATACCGGTTCGCGGATGGACGACGTGATTTACGAAGAATTCAAGGGCACCGGCAATATGGAAATCCATCTTGACCGGCGCATGTACGAAAAACGCATTTTCCCGGCGATCAATGTCAACCGCTCCGGCACCCGGCGCGAAGAACTGCTGATCCCGAAGGATGTGCTGCAAAAAATCTGGGTACTGCGCAAGCTGCTCTACCCGATGGATGAACTCGAGGCCACCGAGTTCCTGCTCGACAAGGTCCGGGCCACCAAGACCAACGCAGACTTCTTTGATTCCATGAGGCGCGGCTAGACCTCGCCTTCGCGGCGACGGTCACCCGACGCCGCACCCTGCTCCCCCTCCCCCGGCTGATGACACCAACAGGGCTGGCCGGTATTGTCCCGTCTGCGTTACACGACATCCTGCCTGCTTGCTGGCGCAATTCGCGGAATGTTATGCGCTGGCCGCTGTCTACCGGGTACCGTCATATAAAACATGCGGCATCCTTCTTGGTTTGGGTTTACCTTCCAGGAGGCCGCAGGTGACCTCCAGAAGGAGCCCGTCATGAACCGATTACTGATCCCAGCCCTGTTGTTACTGGCCGGTTGTGCGGCGCAGTTGCCACCGTTACCGGGCGATGCCCCCGCCAAGCGTTTTGAAACCGTACCCGACCGCGCCGTGATTTATCTGGTGCGACATCCGATGGAACGCGATTTCGCCGCCCCAGTCATGCTTAACGACGAAATGATCGGGGCCACCTACCGCGGCACTTACATGCGCCTCGTCGTGCCCGCCGGCAAGCACCGCATTGCCGGCTTCGCCGCCGACAGCGGCCGGATTGACCTGCAGGTCGAACCGGGCCGGATTTATTTCGTCAACCAGACCATCTGGGGATTCCGCTCGTTTTCCGGTTCACATTTCGAACTTGTCGATGCGCAATATGGCCGCTCGATGGTGCTCGGTGGCACGATGACCAGTGAGGTCATCCGCTGATCCTTGGCATTTGAGCAATCCGCCCCTTGCCCTGAATGGCCAAATCCCTGATAATTACGGGTTTCCCGCTTCGTTCGGGCACTCAGTTCAGGAAATCGCGATGAAAGCCGATGCACACCCGGAATATGCTGAAATTTCAGTCACTTGCAGCTGCGGCAACAAGTGGCAAACCCGCTCGACCATGGGCAAGGATCTGAGCGTCGAGGTCTGCTCGGAATGCCATCCGTTCTATACCGGCAAGCAAAAGACGCTGGACACCGCCGGCCGCATCGAGAAATTCAACCAGAAATACGGCAAAAAAACACCGGCCAGCCCCAAGGCTCCCGCAGCCTGATGCGGTTTGCATGATCCGAGCAAGGGCAGCCTCACGGCTGCCTTTTATTTTGTAAAACGAGTTTGGCAAAACCGACACGCAAAGCCTGTCCAGAATAAAACCAGGAGTTTCAAAATGAAATCGTTTCGCATCGCCGTGATCCCCGGAGACGGCATCGGCAAGGAAGTGATGCCTGAAGGCCTGCGCGTGCTCGAAGCCGCCGGCCGCAAATTCGACATCCAGTTCAAGTTCGACGAACTCGACTGGAGCTGCGATTACCATGCAAAACACGGCCGCATGATGCCGGAAGACGGCCTCAAGCAACTGGAAAAACACGATGCCGTGTATTTCGGCGCGGTCGGCTGGCCGGCGATGCTGCCCGATCACATCTCGCTGTGGGGCCTGCTGATCCCCTTCCGCCGCGGCTACGACCAGTACGTCAACCTGCGCCCGGTGCGGCTGATGCCCGGCATGAAATGCCCGCTCGCCGACCGCAAACCCGGCGACATCGATTTCTGGGTGGTGCGCGAAAACAGCGAAGGCGAATACTCTTCGGTGGGCGGCCGCATGTTCGGCGGCACCGACCGCGAGTTTGTCACGCAGCAGGCGATTTTTTCGCGCCAGGGCGTCGACCGCATCCTGAAGTTCGCCTATGAGCTGGCGCAGAAACGCCCGAAAAAACACCTGACCTCGGCGACCAAGTCCAACGGCATTTCAATCTCGATGCCGTACTGGGATGAACGCGTCAAGGAAATGGCGGCGAAATATCCCGGCGTCAAAACCGACCAGTACCACATCGACATCCTGACCGCGCATTTCGTGATGCATCCGGACTGGTTCGATGTCGTGGTCGCCTCCAACCTGTTCGGCGACATTCTCTCCGACCTCGGTCCCGCGGCAACCGGCACCATCGGCATTGCGCCATCGGCAAACATGAATCCGGAACGCCTGTTCCCCTCGCTGTTCGAGCCGGTACACGGCTCGGCACCCGACATCTACGGTAAAAAAATCGCCAACCCGGTCGGCCAGATCTGGGCCGGCGCGATGATGCTCGACCATCTGGGCTGTCCGGAAGCCGGCGCCGCGGTGGTCAAGGCGATTGAAACCGCGCTGCTGGAAGGGCCGAAAACACCGGACCTCGGCGGCAAAGCCAGTACAACCGACCTCGGTAAAGCCGTCGCCGACGCCATCTGATTCAGGACTGGCTCAGTAAGCAGCGACTGCTCCGTCACTGCGCGGATCGGCTCCACCTTCAAGCACGCCGTCGGCCTGCCGGATGATCATCCCGGCGTGACCGACGGTTTCATCGTACGCGCCGATGATTTCGACATCATGACCGCGTTCGCTCAGTTCACGCATCACGCCGGCATCAAACCGTGATTCCAGTTTCAGCGTTTCACTGCTTTGCCCCCAGGTGCGGCCCAGCAGCCAGCGCGGCGCGCTGATCGCCGCCTGTGGCGGCATGCCGTATTCGATCGCCCGCGTGAATATCGCGCACTGCGTCTGCGGCTGGCCGTCGCCACCCATCGTGCCATAGACCACGGTGCGGCCGTCGGACAAGCGGGCCAGGGCAGGATTCAGGGTATGGAAGGGTTTGCGCCCCGGCTCCAGCGCATTCAGCGCACCTGCGTCGAGCGAAAAACTGCAGCCACGGTTCTGCCAGTTGACGCCGCTGCCCGGCAGCACGATGCCGGAGCCGAACTCGTGATAAATGCTCTGGATGAATGAGACTGCGCGACCCTCGCCGTCGATGACACCCATCCATATCGTATCGCCGGCCTGGGTACGCCCGCCCCAGGGTGCTGCGCGACGACGATCAATACGCTGCGCCAGCGAATACACATGATCCGGCGCCAGCAGGTTTTGCGCTGGCACCTTCATGTACCGCGGGTCGGTCACCTGGGCATCGCGCACCAGGAAGGCCTGTTTGGTTGCTTCGACGCACAGATGTACATAATCCGCGCTGCCTTGCGGCACATCGCGGATGTTCAACGCATCAAGGATGCCGAGGATCAGCAGCGACACCACGCCCTGCGTTGGCGGGGTCATGTTGTGCAGCGTACCCGCGCTGTGCGTCAGTTGCAGCGGATCGACCAGTTGTGCACGGTGTGCCGCAAGGTCACGCGCCACCAGCGGACTGCCGACACGCGCCAGGTCCGCGGCCAGCGACTGCGCCAGTTCACCGTGATAAAAATCGCGGGTACCTGCCGTGGTTATCCGCTCCAGCGTATCGGCCAGCCGGGTCTGGAAAAACCGGCTGCCGGCGGGCGGCACACCGCCGGCATCGAGAAAGGTTTCGGCGAAGCCCGGCTGCGCGTGCAGTTCACCGAGTTTCGCCGCAGTCAGCACGGACTGGCTGGTGGTGACCGGTGTGCCTTCGCGGGCATAGGTGATGGCGTCCGCCAGCAATCGTGTCAGCGGCAGACGCCCGCCCAGTGCCTTGCGTGAAAGTTCATAAGCAGCACCCCAGCCGGAGATCGTACCGGCGACAGTATTCGCGGCGATGCCGCCGCGCGGCGGTATGGACTGCGTCAGCCCGCGTTCGGCATACCACTCACGCGTCGCGCTTTGCGCCGCAGCACCACAAGCATCAATCGCGCCCGGCGCCTCACCCGGCACATGCAGCAGCCAGAAACTGTCTCCACCGATGGAATTCATGTGTGGATACACCACGGCGATGGTCGCTGCTGCGGCGATCATCGCCTCGATCGCATTGCCGCCTTCGCGCAACACGGCGAGCGCCGACTGTGACGCCGCCGCGTGCGGTGCGACCGCCATGCCGCGTGTGCCGCGTATCGAGTTGATCATGCCCTGATTCTACTGTCGCGCCGCATTCAATTCATTTGGCACTGCCATAGGGCTACCATCCGATGGCCTTCGGCAGCCATAACGCGAGTTGCGGGAACAGAAACACCAGCAGCACCGCCAGCATCTGCATGGCCACAAACGGAATGACGCCGATGTACATGTGGCGCGTCGTGACTTCCGGCGGCGCCACGCCGCGCAGGAAAAACAGCGCCCAGCCGAAGGGCGGCGTCAGGAATGAAGTCTGCAGCGTGACGCAGATCAGCATGCCCAGCCAGACCAGGTCCACGCCCTGCTGCGCGAATATCGGCAGGAACAGCGGCACGGCGATATAACTGATCTCGATCCATTCGATGAAAAAGCCGAGGAAAAAAATCAGCATGATCAGGAACCAGATGTCGGCATTGAGGCCGCCGGGCAGGAATTCGAACAGGTCGGTGATCAGGTCTTCGCCATGCAGGCCGCGGAAGGCCAGCGCAAACACCTGCGCGCAGATCAGGATGAACATCATCATCGCGGTGATCTTGGTTGTCGACTGGCAGGCTTCGCGCAGCACCGGCATCGAAAACCGTCCAGCAAATGCCGTCACCAGGATGGAGCCCAGCGCCCCCATCGAGGCAGCCTCTGTCGGGGCAGCAACGCCGCCGATGATCGAGCCCAGCACAGCAGCCACCAGCAGCACCGGCGGCACCACAACCTTGAAAAAACGCGCCCACAACTGGCGCCGCGAAACGGCATCGCGCTCCGCCACCGGAATTGGCGGCACCAGATCCGGTTTCACCATGCCGACGATGACGATGTACACGCAATAAATTGCGGCGAGCATCATGCCGGGAATGACTGCAGCGGCAAACAGCGTGCCCACCGACAACTGCAGGATATCGGCGAGCAGGATCAGGATCAGGCTCGGCGGGATGATCTGGCCCAGCGTGCCCGAAGCACAGATTGCGCCACAGGCGATACCCGGATCATAGCCACGCTTAAGCAACGTCGGCAGCGTCAGCAGGCCCAGCGTGATCACGGTGGCGCCGACAATACCGGTAGTCGCGCCCATCAGCACGCCGACAGCAATGATGCCGATCGCCATGCCACCGCGCAGTCCGCCGGCAATGTGTCCCACAACGTCGAGAAGGTCGTCTGCCAGACGCGACTTTTCCAGCATCACGCCCATGAACACAAACAGCGGAATCGCCAGCCACTGGTAGTTGGCGACCACGCCGTAAATACGCGCCGGCAGCAGGTTGAACAGATCGACGCCGAATCCGAGAACACCAAAGACAAAACCGGTGGTGGCCAGCGTCAGCGCCACCGGCACGCCCAGCATCAGCAGACCGAAAAATCCGAACAGCATCAGGATGACCAGGATTTCGGTTCCACTCATGACCGCAGCGCCTTCAGTTTTTCAAACGTGCCCAGCGCGAGCGCGGCGGACTGCAGGATCAGGAATAAAAATCCCAATGGAATCAATGTTTTAAGTAGCCATCGATACGGCAGGCCACCGGGGTCCGAAGACTGTTCGTCGATGACATAAGCCTGCTGCACGTATTTCAGCGACAGCCAGATGATGATCACCGAGATCGCCACCGACAACGCCGCGGACAGCAGATCCACATACAGTTTTTTGCGCGGCGAAAAATTGGCATACAACACGTCCACCCGTACATGTTCGCCATGCAGCAGCGCATAACTCATGCCGAACAGGATCAGCGGCGCCAGCAGGTGCCACTCCAGTTCCTGCGCCCACACCGTGCCGTAACTGAACAGGTAACGCAGCAGCACGTTGGTCGCCATCAACACCACAATCACCAGCGCGAGCCACGATGTGGCCCGGCCGGTGAGGTCGGTGAAACGTTCGATCCCGGTACGCAGCCGGGTCGCCGCAGAATCAGCCACGGATCTTGTTGTGGTACACGGCTTCGCTGTAACCCGCCCAGGCGTCGTACTTGGTCTTGTACGCCATGTACGAATCGTGCACCTTCTTCACCAGCGGATCCTTGGCCACGGCCTCATCGAGCACCTTTTTTGTGGTTTCGCGCAGCGCCTTGACCACGGCGTCCGGCAGCGGTTTGGCAATGACCTTTTGGTTCTTGACCAGGTCTTCCATCGCTTCGGCATTGGTGCGCTGGCACCAGGCTTCGCTGATCACGTTGCATGCCGCAGCGGCGTTTTCGACAACAGCCTGCAGATCCTTCGGCAGTTTTTCCCAGGCCGCCTTGTTGATCAGCAGCTCCGATACTGTGGCAGTTTCGTGCCAGCCGGTGGTGTAGTAGTACTTCGCGGCTTTTTGCAGGCCAAGACGGCGGTCCTGGTACGGACCGACGAATTCGGCGGCATCGATCACACCACGCTCCAGTGCGGGGAAAATTTCGCCGCCGGGCAGCAGCTTCACGTCCACGCCCAGTGCCGCATACACCTTGCCGGCAAGGCCGGGAATGCGCATCTTCAGTCCCTTGAAATCCGCCACCGACTTGATTTCCTTCTTGAACCAGCCGGTCATCTGCACCCCGGTGTTGCCGCAGGGCATCGCCACCATGCCGAAGGGCGCATACACCTCGTTCCACAGCTTGATGCCGCCGCCGTCGTAGAGCCAGCCGTTCATGCCCTGAAAATTGAGTCCGAAGGGCACCGCGGTGAAGTACTGCGCTGCGAAAGTTTTCCCGGTCCAGAAATAGCTGTTGGCGTGGTTCATTTCCACCGTACCGGCACGCACCGCATCAAAACCTTCGAAAGCCGGAATCAGCTCACCCGCACCGAATACCTGGATTTTCAGCCGGCCATTGGACATGGCTTCGATACGTTTCGCCAGATCGGTCGCGCTGCCCGGACCGTCCATGTAGAACGGCGCACCCTTGGGATAGGCGCTGGTCATTTTCCAGGTGAAGGTCTGTGCGGTCTGCGCGCGTGAAATCATCGGGAAGCCCGCGATTGCGGCGCCGGTTGCGGCAACGGTGCCGCCTTTCAGGAACTTCCTGCGATCTGCTTTCATGGCAATGCTCCTTTTGGGAAAATGAAACACGGGGGATGGACGGCGAAGGATTCGCCCGTCCTCCCGCGCAACTCAGGCCGCGTGCAGTTTTTGCTTAAAATGCGCGCGCTTAATAGGTTTTGTACTGCAGGTATTTGCCGCTCATCACGATCTGCACGCGGTCGCCTTTGGGATCGGCTTCGCGCTGCAGGTCCATCTTGAAATCGATCGCACTCATGATGCCGTCGCCGAATTCTTCATGGATCAGCTCCTTGAAGGTCGTGCCGTAAATGCTGACCAGTTCGTAAAAGCGGTAGATCAGCGGGTCCGTAGGCACCGCCGTCGGCAGCGAACCCTTGTACGGCACCTGCTGCAACAGTAGCACGGCGTACGGCGGCAAGCCCAGCAGTTTTCCTGCCGCCACGGCCTGCGCCTTGGTCATCTGCATCTGGCCCAGCAAAGCCGCAGTTGTCCATTCCTTGCTCGCACCCACCGCCTTGGCAATTTTCGTCCACGACAGGCCCTTCTTGATCTTGGCTTCCATCACCAGTTCGGTGACGTCAGTACGCTTCATCGGTTTTGTCACAAGCTTCTCCTTTGGATTGAGTGTTAGCTGAGTTTTGAAACTGAGTTTTGGACAAACGTTCGGATTTAACGGACCACCAGCAGCGGTTTCCCGGCCACCGCCGGCCGCGGCGCTTCCGCGGCAGCAGCAGAGTCCAGCCCCGGCGTCACCAGTGGCGGATGGCGCGGGTCGTAATCCGGCGAATCGCTGGCAAACACCTTGGAGCGGTCGACCAGGAAATCGATCAGGTGGTTGCGGATGCGGTAGTAGTGCGGATGTTTGTGCAGATCGTGGCGGGTGCGACTGCGCGGCATGGTGTTGACCACGATTTCAGCCACCTTCGCATGCGGCCCGTTGGTCATCAGCACGATCTTGTCGGCGAGCAGGATGGCTTCGTCAACATCGTGGGTGATCATGAACACGGTCTGCCGGGTTTCCGCGCAGATGCGCAGCACTTCCTCCTGCAGCACGCCGCGGGTCAGCGCGTCGAGCGCCGAAAACGGCTCGTCCATCAGCAGCATCTTGGGCTGGATCGACAGTGCGCGGGCGATGCCGACACGCTGCTTCATGCCGCCCGACAATTCCGCCGGGCGCTTTTTCTCGGCACCGGTCAGGTTGACCAGGTCGATGTACTGCTGGCAATGCGCGCGGACTTTTTCCTTGTTCCAGTCCGGCCAGCGCGAGGACACCGCAACCGCGATATTGCCCATCACCGTCAGCCAGGGCATCAGCGCATGGCTCTGGAAAATCACCGCACGGTCGAGGCTGGGCCCGCTCACTTCGCGGCCGCCGACAAACACGTATCCCGATGATGATTGTTCCAGGCCCGACAGCACGTTGAGGA
>CAMBCD010000076.1 GCA_945863085.1 Bordetella parapertussis | reverse complement strand
CGGTTCCGCGTAACCGCTGCTGACGCCGCATTGTGCCGCAGTACTGGTGATCCACAAGGGCTCTGCTGCCGCGCTGTTCAAAGCCGCGGCAACCTGCACCCGCGCTGCAGCGCCGGCGACATTCGAAATCACCGTACGCTGCGCCACCGGCATTGCGGCAAACTCCGCGGCCAGTTCGCCGGCGCGCGCCGTCGCCACCCAGCCCTGGCGCACCCAGCCACCGGCCTCGCTGTAACCCCACTTGACCCGGGTATTGCCGATGTCGATCGCGAGTATGTTCATGCACCGCCCCCGGCCCGCATCGGGCGCAGGCTGACTTCGCCACTGTGATGGCGCGAAATACCGGAACCGGTTTCGAGCAGCAGCACACCGTCATCGGCGACGCCGCACGCCCGCCCGGTCACCTGGCTGCCATCGGGCAAAGTCAGGCATACCGGCTGATCCTGATGCGCGTGCAGCGCCTGCCATTCCGCCCGCAAGGGCGCGAAACCGCCGGCAGTGAAGCGCTCCAGCACTGCGGCCAGGTCCACCAGCAGCAGCGCCAGCAGGCGGTTGCGGTCCACCGGCGCACCCGTCGCCGTTTCAAGGTCGGTCACCGGCTGGTCAACCGCGGCAAACACGCGCGGATCGGGCCGCACATTGACCCCGATGCCGATCACCGCAGCGCTCGGCCCCAGCATATCCCCCTGCATTTCGATCAGGATGCCGGCGAGTTTGCCGCCGGGCAGCACCACGTCGTTGGGCCATTTGAGCTGCACATCGTGTGCGCCCGCGGCACGCAACACCCGCGCCAGCGCAACCCCCACGGCGAGGCTCAGCCCCGCCAGTTCACGCGCGCCCTGCGCAAAGCGCCACAGCAGCGAAAACGTCAGCGTACTGCCGATGCCGGACTGCCAGGCCCGGCCGCGCCGGCCGCGCCCCGCCGTCTGCGCCTCCGCCGCCAGCGCCAGCCCGCCGGGCGCGCCCTGCGCGGCGCGCAGCATCAGTTGCGTATTGGTCGAATCCACGGTATCGCAGATTTCGAGGGTAATGCCGGTGGCATGCACCCCGGGCTCACGCCGGATGCGCTCCGCGTCGAGCAGCGATACCGCCCGCTCCAGCCGGTAGCCGCGGCCGTGCACCTTCTCGACCTGGAATCCGGCGCCGGTGATTTCCCGGACGCCGTACCAGACGGCGCTGCGCGTGACGCCCAGTGCGCGCGCCATGGTTTCGCCGGAATGGAAATCGCCGTCCGCCAGCAGGCGCAGCGTCTGGAAAGCCGTGGTTTTCATCTTGATCGCATAGGATAGCCCAACAACGCTAAGATATCGCCCGACTTCCCGGTAAATGCCTCAAACGGCTCACCGGTCAAAATCACAATCCCCGCATCCGTAAAACCGGAATGCCCGTTCCTTGCCGACTCATGAAAAAACAGATCATCGCCATCGGCGGCGCCGCACTGACCCCTGAGCTCGACAACCTGCTGCTGGTCGATTATTTCCTCAAACAAACCGGAAAACGCAAACCCCGCGTCTGTTTCATCGGCACCGCACACGGCGATGCCGAAGCCGGACGGCTGCGCTTTTATGCCGGCCTGAGCCAGTTCAGCTGCACGCCGACGCACCTGCCGTTGTTTGCGCGTACTCCGCGCGATCTTGAATCGTTTGTACTGGAACAGGACGCGATTTTTGTCGGCGGCGGCAACACCCGCAGCATGCTTGCGGTATGGCGTGACTGGGGCCTGGATATCCATTTGCGCATGGCCTGGCAGCGCGGTGTCGTGCTCGGCGGCTGGAGCGCAGGTTCGATCTGCTGGTTTGAGCAGGGCATCACCGACTCCATCGCCGGACCGCTGACTTCACTTGATTGTCTGGGCTTCCTGCCGGGCAGCAACTGCCCGCATTACGACAGCGAAGCGCTGCGCCGGCCGACCTATCAGCGGCTGGTGGCCGGCGACAAGATTGCCGAAGGTTACGCTGCGGACGACGGCGTCGCCCTGCATTTCATCGACGACCGGCTGGTACGTGCGGTGTCGAACCGGCCGCGGGTACGCGGCTGGCGGCTGTCCCGCAGCGGCAAACGCGCGGTGGAACGCGCGCTGCCCACGTCTTATCTCGGAAAACGCTGATCCCGGCGGCAAGGGAAGCCTCAAGGGGTAAAATGCCCCCTCATCCAGTGACTTTTTCTCCAGCATGACCAAAAACGCCAAGTCCGGCGCCGAACCGGCAGCAGCATCCACCTCGAATTTCATCCGCAGCCACATCGAAGCCGACCTCGCGGCGGGCCGGTACGCAAGCCGCAGCTGGGGCGGCAAGCCGGGACCGGCGCGGACCCACGCCGGCGCAGCAGCAGACACGGCAAAAATCCGCACCCGTTTCCCGCCGGAACCCAACGGTTACCTGCATCTGGGCCACGCCAAGTCGATCTGCCTCAATTTCGGCCTTGCACTGCATTACGGCGGCGCCTGCCACCTGCGTTTCGACGATACCAATCCGGAGAAAGAAGAACAGGAATACGTCGATTCGATCCGCGATGCCGTGCAATGGCTGGGTTTCGACTGGGGCCCGAACCTGTATTTCGCCAGTGACTATTTCGATTTCATGTACGAAGCCGCGGAATACCTGATCACCGCGAACCACGCCTACGTGGATGAACAAAGCGCGGAGGAAATGCGCGCCAACCGCGGCACGCTGACCCAGCCCGGCCGTCCCGGGCCGTGGCGCGACCGCCCGACTGCGGAATCCCTCGCCCGTTTCCGCGAAATGCGCGAAGGCCGCCATGCCGAGGGCAGCATGGTGCTGCGCGCAAAAATCGACATCGCCTCGCCCAACATCAACCTGCGCGATCCGACGATCTACCGTATCCGCAAGGCCACGCACCACCGCACCGGTGACGCCTGGTGCATCTACCCGATGTACACCTACGCGCATCCGGTGGAGGATGCCCTGGAACAGATCACGCATTCGATCTGCACGCTGGAGTTCGAGGACCAGCGGCCGTTTTACGACTGGCTGCTCGGCAAACTCGCCGACGGCGGTCTGCTGGCGCGGCCCCTTCCTCAGCAGATCGAGTTCGCGCGGCTCAACCTGACTTATATCGTGCTTTCCAAACGCAAGCTGATCCAGCTTGTTGCCGAAAAACACGTCACCGGCTGGGACGATCCGCGCCTGCCCACTCTTGCCGGCGCGCGCCGCCGCGGTTACACCCCCGAGGGTTTCCGCCGCTTTGCCGACCGCATCGGCGTGTCCAAAGCCGATTCGTGGATCGATTATTCAGTGCTCGAAGACTGCATGCGCGAACATCTGAATGAAGTCGCCGAACGCCGCATCGCCGTGCTCGATCCGGTGAAACTGGTCATCAGCAATTACCCCGAAGGACAGCAGGAAGACTGTTTTGCCCCCAACCATCCGCAGCAGCCGGAACTGGGCAAACGCGTGCTGCCGCTGACGCGCGAGTTGTGGATCGAGCGCGAGGACTTTGCCGAGACCCCGCCCAAGGGATTTTTCCGGCTGTTCCCCGGAAACAGCGTGCGGCTGCGTTATGGTTATGTCGTCAAATGCACCGGCTGTGACAAAGATGCCGCGGGCAACATCACCACGGTTCATTGCGAATACCTGCCCGAAACCAAATCGGGCACGCCGGGCGCCGAAACGGTCAAAGTCAAAGGCAACATCCACTGGCTCAGCGCCGCACAGGCCTGCGCCACCGAAGTCCGGCTCTACGACCGCCTGTTCCGAGAGGCGCATCCGGGTGCCGGCGAGCGGGATTTCCTGCTCGATCTGAATCCGGATTCGCAAAAAACCGTGACTGCGCAACTGGAGCCGGCACTGCGTGATGTACGGCCTGGCGCACGTTTCCAGTTTGAACGCCACGGTTATTTCATCGCCGACAGCCGCGACTCAAAACCACAGGCGCCGGTATTCAATCGCGCAGTCACGCTGCGCGATTCATGGGCCAAATAGAAACTACATCGGAGGATTACCGGCATGAGCGCACCCAAAACTGCAGTGATCACCGGCGCCGGCAGCGGCATCGGCAAAGCCACCGCCCTCGCCTTCCTGCAGGACGGCTGGAATGTCGTGTTTACCGGACGGCGCCAGGCGATGATCGACGAAGCACTTGCCGAAGCCGGTGCCGACCAGGCGCGCGGCATCGCAATCGCCTCCGACGTCAGCGATCCGCAATCCGTCACCGCATTGTTCGAACAGACTGTCAAACGTTTCGGGCGGGTCGACGCCCTGTTCAACAACGCCGGCCAGAACGCACCCGGCGTCCCCTTTGAAGACCTGCCTTACGACAAATGGAAGTCGGTCGTCGACACCAACCTGACCGGATCCTTCCTTTGCGCACAGGCGGCGTTCCGGGTAATGAAGTCACAGACACCGCAGGGCGGCCGCATCATCAATAACGGATCCATCTCGGCACACGCGCCGCGCCCGGATTCCGCGCCTTACACCGCGTCCAAACACGGCGTCAGCGGACTGACCCGCACCATGTCACTCGACGGCCGCAAATACGGCATTGCCTGCTGCCAGGTGGATGTCGGCAATGCGATGACCGAACTGGCCGCGCGCATGTCCAAGGGCGTCAAGCAGGCCGACGGCGCGATCAAGGTGGAACCGATGATCGACGTCAGGGACGTCGCACGCTCCGTTCTGTTCATGGCCAACCAGCCGCCCGGCGTGAACATCTATCACCTGATGGTGATGGCGACCAACATGCCGTACGCCGGACGGGGTTAGCGCTGCGAGCCGCCCCCTCGAACACCGGGCAGGCGGCCTTTGTACGTCGGTCGCGGGATTTACAGTTGCTTGTAAAACACCAGCTCACGCCGTTCGCTGGAACGGATACGGCCGTTTGAATGCTTGTCCAGGGTTTCCCAGGCGATGGCACGGCGCACACCGGGTGCGATCCAATAGACTGACTGCAGCTGGATACTGCCCGAATTATTGTTGGCCTCTGTCCAGCCGGAGCCTTGGATCCGGAATGCGTCAAAGCTGCCGGCCGGCACCTGGGCCTGCTCTTTGGTTATGACCCGGAAATCATATTCCACATCAAACTTCCGGCCATCCGGCAGAATGCGCTGGTAACGCGCCGACCAGCGCTTGCCCACGCTGTATTCGGGCACATAGAACTGGCTGCCGGGAAACCGCACTCCTTGCGGGTTCTGAATCGGGTTCCCCAGAAAATCCGTTATGAGCCTTCCATTATTGACAATCACTTCGCTGTCGGTAATTGCCGTAACCCGATGGCCATAGGTACGCAACTCCAGCTGGGTCAGCATGTCGATTTCACGGTAGCGGAATACATCCCCCACCTTGTAATGGGTATCGAGCTGCAAGGTGCCCTTGGTAAACGGATTCTTCGCATCCGAGACGAATGCAATTTTCCGCTCCCCTTTGCGCACAAGCACGCGGTCGAGCTGGAACTGCGCCAGTTCCGAGAAACGTCCGCTCGGAAAACGCAGTAAATACTCCAATAACGGCTCCGGCTCGCCGGCATTCTTGATCTTCTCCCAGATCGCCAGCTCTTCCTGATACAGGCGCTCGGCACGTTCTTTCGGGTCAACGGCCACCACCGGTGATTGCGCACGCTTGCGCTCGGCCTCCAGCCGCGCGGTCTCCTCTTTGCGCCGGCGCTCCGCATCCTCTTCGGCGCGCCGGGTTTCACGCAGCGCCTCTTCATCCATCTTGCGCTTGCGTTCGGACTCCTCTGCAATCCGTAGCCGCTCCTGCCGTGCCAGTTGTTCCCGGTAACTGCGATCCGCTTCTTCCTGCGCCCGCTGCGCCTCCTGCCGAACCTCTTCTTCCCTGCGTTTGCGTTCGGACTCAACAGCTGCCCGCTGCGCTTCCTGCAGCGCAAGCTCCTGCTGGCGTTTGCGCTCGGCCTCCTCTGCAAGCCGCTTCCGATCCAATGCAGCAAGCTCTTCCTTGTTCTTGCGCTCTGCCTCTTCCGCTGCGAGTCGGGCTTGCTTGCGCGCTTCTTCAAGCTTGCGCTGACGCTCGGCCTCCTCGGCCAGGCGCTGCTTTTCACGCGCCGCCTCCTGTTCCTTGCGCAGGCGCTCGAGTTCCAATTCCGCCTGAACCGCCAGTGCCCGCGGCGGCACAAAAAAGAAATCTTCTTCGAGCGAGGTGCTCTCCCACGGGATCTGCTGCCCGTTGGTACGACGTCGCACCTGCAATCGCACCCGCTTGAATACATCCTCAACCTTGGCCTCCGGCACCGCGATTTCCTTCAGCAGATGTTCGGTGTACAAACCGTTGGCGCCCGTGCCATCGCTTGCCACGTTGCCCGGCGCGGTGGCATAGGCGAGCAGTGTGCTTGGCGGCGCATCCATTTGCGACAAGCCTTTCTGGTCCGCGCCGGTGAGGTTGCCAAACGGATTGTCGCGACAGGCATCAAGAATGACGATATTGAGCGGGTTGTTTGCCTTGGCAATTCCGCCCACCAGGTCTGCGAGCTCTACACATTGTTTTTGTATGTCCGCGACTCCGCTCAGGTTCGCGTCCACCGGCACCATGTAGTTGCGCCACGCCAGTTGCAGGCCATGCCCGGCAAAATAAAACACGCCAACGGCCTGCCGCCTGGCCAGCGCCTGCGTATATTCCCGCACCGCCGCAGCGAGTTCACCGCGGGGCGCATCCAGCTTGATGGTGACATCAAAACCCGAATTTCCCAGCGCAGTGCCGATGGCGCGGGCATCGTTGACCGGATTCGTCAGCGGCGAGTTGCTGTAGTTGCTGTTGCCGATCGTCAGCGCCACCTTGGGCGCACGCATCAGCTTTATCGTGCCCTCGGACTGCGCCCACACCCAGGCAAAAGACGCGGGCAAAAACAGCGCGGTGGCGCCCAGCCCGGCTTTGAGGATTGCCCTGCGCGATGCAACGATTGCGTTTTCCATTTTTAATCGACTAAAAAGTCGAGGAAGGACCGGGCTTACCTGGGCATGCCTGCAGCCACGATCGGCGAAAAATGATCGGCCACTGCCTTGTAAGCGGGTTTTTTACCCAGTTCCGCGAGCAACTCCCCCGCACGCGCGAACTCCTTGATTTCGATCAGCCCGGAAATCAAAAATACCTCCGGCGTGGTGTCATCGGCTGACGCAGTCGCTTTCAGCTCCTTGTACTGTTTTTCGAAATAAATGGCGTCCGGCTTTGCCAGTGAACGCATGCGAACCATGCCCACCTTGCCCTGCTGACCTGCCGCGGGGGTCTTGGCCAGCTGATTGATGACCAATGGCGGCAGCTGGGTCACCTGGGGTTTGCCGGCGCTTTTGCTTTCGAGACTGCCCACTTCGATCTGCCCGGCGCCACTCCACACTTCCTGGCGGCCATTGCCGAAATAAACCAGCTGCACTCGTGCGTTGCCTTCCATGCTAAGCCGCTCCCCCGCGCTCACCTTGTAGAAGGGTACTGCGGCTTGCACGCGATCCCCGGAGGAGATGGACACCTTGCCGCTGGTCTGGGTGATCATTCCAACGTCGGACCAGGCCTGGGCACTGGCCAGCAGGAAAAACACAAGCATCGATCTGAGTATCAGCACGCCAGCCCCCTACAATTTGACATCGACAATTTCATAAACTTCCACCGCTTCGGCGCGCCCTTTGACTTTGAGCTTTTCGTGCCGCCCGGTGGTCACTTTATCCCCCGCCGCACGAACCGTGTCGGCACTGGCCACGATAACGCAGCTCAGTGCCTTTGTCTCGCCCTCGATCCGCGAGGCCACATTGACCGTGTCCCCTATCGCGGTGAATTCCATGCGCTTGGCCGAACCCAGATTCCCCACCACGGCGCTGCCGGTGTGCAAACCGATGCCGACGCCAAACTCGGGCAAGCCCTTGTCCGGAAAACGCTCCTGCATCCAGACCCTGAATTCCCCGGCAACCTGCCGTATGCCGGCCGCAGCGCGCAGCGCGCGCAGGGGATGGTCGGCAAACGGATACGGCACGCCGAACTCCGCCATCACCGCGTCACCGATGAACTTGTCGATGTGTCCGCCTTCGGCACGGATGACATTGATGACACGTTCGAAATAGACGTTGAGAAACTCCACGGTTTCATGCGCCGTCAGCTTTTCGGTGATGGTGGTGAAATTGCGGATATCCGAGAACAGCACGGTGATGTGCATGGACTGACCGCCCATGTCTATCCGCTGCCCGCTGTCGAGCAGCATGTTGACCACGTCGTCGGAGACGTAGCCCTCGAACATGTTGCGGATGCGAGCCTTGTCGCGCTCCTCGCGCGTGAGCCGCAGCCCCAGCACCATGAAAAACGCCGACAGCAAACCCAGTTGCAGAGGGGCCGACGGAAACAGCAGGAATTGCTGAAACGCCAGGTAGCCGATGAGCAGCGACAGCAGCGAGGCGGTCACCACAACGACAAATCCGGCCCAGGGCGGCATGCGCAAAAGCGCGGCCGTTGCCGCCAGCAGTACAAGGGCCGCCAGCAATCCGCGCAACGGCCCGGATGCCGGTGCAGTGGTAATGCCCGACAACAGGCTTTCAACAATATTGGCCTGCAGTTCCGCGCCCGGCATGCCGGCGACCCGCGTGCCGAGCCGGCCTGCGAGCGAACTGCTGTAAGGCGTGGCATGAATGTCGTTCATGCCCAGATAATCGCCGCCGATGATCACCACCTTGCCGCGCAAGGCCTGGACAGCCGGGTCAGCAAGTGCGTTCTTGTCGAGCAGGCGATAAATCGGCAGCCGCGGGATCGTGCCCTGCGGACCGGCATAACTGATGTTGTGCATGCTCGATGCGTCATAGCGAAATCCGCCGACATGCCATTGGCCCGCCGATGCGCTTTGTGCGGACGCACGCATGGCGAGCAGGGCGCCGAAAGACAGCTGCGGCGCGCCGGTGCTCAGTTCCCTGGGCAAATTCATCTGCGGCACAAAACGGAAGCGCCGGATTACCCCGTCCTGGTCAGGCTCAAGGTCGGCAAGGCCAATGCCCGCCACCAGGTCCATATTCGGCAAGGACAGCAGATAATCCGGATGGGGCAGCAGCAGGCTGTCTGGATGCCCCTTATCGCCGTGTGCAATCGTACCGGCCAGGACGATCTTCCCCGAATTGAGTTCCTGCCGGAACGCCAGATCGTACTGACGCAGGGCCTCATTTCCCACGAGCTTGAGCTTGTTGAACCAGCTCTCCGGCGTGATCGAGAACAAAAAGTCGATGCCGATCACCGTGGCCCCTGCTTCACGCAAAGTCGCCACAGCCCTGGCAAAATGCGGCGGCCAGAACACCAGCGGATCGTCGGGATAACGTGTGAGCGACGCTTCATCAACAACGACCAGCGCGGTGCGCGTGGGCTGATAGCGCACACCGCTCCAGCGATGCCACAGATCGGTATAGGCTTGGTCGAGCCCCGACAACGCACCAAGCTGATAGCTGGCTTCGGCGAGGCTGAATGCAATGGCTGCAATCACCAGCAGCAGCCGCAACGAATGTCCCTTTGCCCGGGCAACTCCTGCGGCAGGACGCCAAACGCGAAGGATATTCACGTCGCTATTCTATTGCTTCGTAGCAGGACGGATTGCAATGTCATACGCCCTGCGCAACATGCATCTGCACGGAGCGAGCGGACGCACAACACATCCGCCGCAAACGAGCGGATACTCTCTTCGGACAAAATATCAATAAAATCAAATACTTATTGATATTTACCCCTTCAAGGGCTTGAACCGCAGGCGCTTCGGCTTGGCACCCTCTTCCCCCAGGCGTTTTCGTTTATCGGCCTCGTATTCCTGGTAATTGCCGGAGAAAAACACCGCCTGCGAATCACCCTCGAAGGCGAGGATGTGGGTGGCGATGCGATCGAGGAACCAGCGATCGTGCGAAATCACCAGCACGCATCCGGCGAATTCAAGCAGCGCATCTTCCAGCGCGCGCAGGGTTTCGACGTCGATGTCATTGGACGGTTCGTCGAGCAGCAACACGTTGGCGCCCGTCAGCAGGGTGTGCGCCAAATGCAGCCGGCCGCGTTCACCGCCGGACAGGGTGCCGACCTTTTTCTGCTGGTCCTGGCCCTTGAAATTGAAACGGCCGAGATAGGCGC
>CAMBCD010000075.1 GCA_945863085.1 Bordetella parapertussis | reverse complement strand
CCTGCGGCCGGTTGAGCGTCAGCAGATAGATGCCGGGTTCGGCTTGTTCGAGCAGCAGGTTCTGATAGGACATGCGGGAATTCCGGACGGTTGATCTTGAGGTGAATGAGTCCAATTATGCGATGCGCTGCCTGACGTAGGAACCGGGGGCGTCTTCCAGTGCCGGATATTTTTTGCTGCCCGGTTTGCGCGCGGCGACCTGGTCACCGGCATGGCCGGCCACCCACTTTGCCCAATCCGTCCACCACGAACCCGGCTGCTGTTTCGCGCCGGCCAGCCAGTCCGCGGGCTTCGCCGGCAGTTTGTTGCTGGTCCAGTAGCCGTATTTGTTGGCCGCCGGCGGATTGATGATGCCGGCGATGTGGCCTGAACCGCCGAGCACAAAGCGCACGGGGCCCTGGAGCAGCTGTGCGCCGGCATAAGTCGACTGCCACGGTGCAATATGGTCTTCGATGGTCGAAATGAAATAGGCCGGTGTCTGCACGCGGGCCACGTCGATCGGCACCCCCGCCAGTGTGACGCCACCCGGCTTGCGCAGCAGATTCTTCAGGTACAGGTTACGCAGATAGAAGCTGTGCATGGCAGCCGGCATGCGCGTCGAATCGCCGTTCCAGTACAACAGGTCGAAGGGGAAGGGGTCCTTGCCCATCAGGTAATTGCTGACCACGAACGACCAGATCAGGTCATTGGCGCGCAGCATGTTGAAGGTCGTGGCCATCTCGGAGCCTTCGAGATAACCGCGCTGCTCCATTTTTTTCTCCAGCGCACTGACCTGCTGTTCGTCGATGAACACTTCCAGTTCGCCCGGCCGCTCGAAATCGATCATGGTCACGAAAAAAGTCGCGCTGCGGATGCGCTGCTGCTTTTTCACCGCCAGCCAGGCCATCGTCGCCGCCAGCAGCGTGCCGCCGAGGCAGTAACCGATGACATTGATCTGTTTCTCGCCGGTGATGTTTTCGATCACATCGAGCGCCGCCAGCGAACCTTCGGTCAGGTAGTCGTCGAAGCTTTTGTGCGCGAGTTTGCCATCGGGATTGACCCAGGACACGACGAATACGGTGTGCCCCTGCTCCACTGCCCAGCGAACAAAGGAATTGTTTTCGCGCAAGTCGAGGATGTAGTACTTGTTGATCCACGGCGGGATGATCAGCAAGGGCGTCGCATGTACCTTGTCGGTCAGCGGCGCATACTGGATCAGTTGCATGATGTCGTTCTGGAACACTACCTTGCCCTTGCTCGCGCCGATGTTCTCGCCGAGCCGGAACGCCTCGGTGTCGGTCATGCGCACACGAAGCTGGCCGCCGTCACTGCGCGTCAGGTCTTCCAGCAGGTTGTTCAGCCCCTTCACCAGGTTCTGCCCGCCTGAATTGACGGTTTCGCGCAGCACTTCCGGATTGGTCAACATGAAATTCGACGGCGCCAGTGCGTCAATGTACTGGCGGGTATAAAAATCGACTTTTTTCGCGGTCTGCTCATCCAGTCCGGCAACGCCGCCCAGCGACTGATGCAGGTGGCGGGCCGCGATCAGGTACGACTGTTTGACGTAATCGAACAGGAAATTGTTTTCCCAGTCTTCGTGCCGGAAGCGGCGATCGGACTTGTCGGGCTGCGCCACCGAGGTCGCATCCTGGCCCAGCATTTTCAGCATCGACTGCTGCCACAGCGCCGTGTAGTCCTGCCACAGCTTCACCTGCATGTCGGCGATGCGCAGCGGATCCGCCAGCATTTGCTGCCAGGCGGCAAAAAATGCTTTGGCAATGCCCATTTCATCATTGGCTGCGGGCAGGCCACCGCTGCTGCTGGCCATGTATTTGCTCAGCAGGGCGCTGCTTTTTTCGGCAATGCCGGCATAAAGCTGTGCCATCGCCGCAGCATCCAGGGGCTGGGTTTCGACCGGCGGTTTTTGCTTCGAAGTCATCGGATTTTCCTGTTTTCCGGCCATCGGCAATAAAGCCTGCGGCCGGATGGATACAAAAAGTGTTATTGACGTTTACGTAAAAGCAATGATATTGTCCGGGCGCATGTTACCTGCTGCTGCTGCGGAGCACAATGAGTAAAACCTATACCATCAGTGACCTGGCGCAGGAGTTCGGCGTCACTACCCGCACGCTGCGCCATTATGAAGACCAGGGCCTGGTCACCCCGGCGCGCGACGGCATCAATCGCATTTACAGCCATCGCGACCGCGTCCGCCTGAAACACGCGCTGCGCGGCAAGCGCCTCGGCTTTTCCCTCGGGGAAATCCGCGAACTGTTCGAACTGCACGATCTTGCCGGCAGCGAACGCCGCCAGCTGGAGGAATTCTCGGTCAAACTCGAGCGCCGCCGCGCCCAGCTCGAACAGCAGCGTGAAGATGTCGAAGTCATGCTCAACGAAATCCGTTTTTTTGCGACCCAGTGCCAGCGCCGGCTGACCGAAGCCGATGCCCCCAAAGCACCGCTATCTGACAGCGCAGCATAGATTACGTTTACGTAAATGATATTTAAAAATACCAATAAAAACAGAACATTAAACAAGATATTCACAGGATCAATCTATGGCGGAACCCAGGGTTCCGCGCCCGTCAATCCAAGCCCATGCCATGGGGCATAAACGGCCCACGAGGAGCTAAGCATGCCCCACCAGCTCATCGAGTTCTACTTCGACTTTTCCTCCCCCTATGGTTATTTTGCGGCCGCAAAAATCGAGGCCCTCGCCGCCAAATACGGCCGCAGCACGACCTGGCGGCCGATGCTGCTCGGGGCTGTGTTCAAGATCACCGGCCAGCAGCCGCTGACCACGATCCCGCTGAAAGGCAGCTATGCCCTGCACGACCTGATCCGCTCGGCGCGCTGGTTCGGCGTACCGTTCAGAATGCCGTCCAGATTTCCGGTCTCCTCCACCGCACCCTGCCGCGCTTATTACTGGCTGCATTACCGCGACCCCGCTGCCGCGAAAACACTGGCCCAGGCACTTTACCGCGCCTACTTCGCCGAGGATCGCGACATTTCCAACCCGGAAGTCACCGCCAATGTGGCCGCAAAACTCGGCCACGACAAGGATGCCGTGATCCACGCCATCAATGATCCAGCGGTCAAGGAACAGCTGAAGAGCGAAGTCGATGCGGCCATTGAGCGTGGTGTTTTCGGTTCGCCGTACATCATCGTTGACGGTGAACCGTTCTGGGGTTCGGACCGGCTGGACCAGATCGATCAGTGGCTGGCTAAAGGGAAATGGTGAGTCAGGGAAAATGGTAAGTCGGGGTAAATGATAGGCAGGCACCCAAACACGGGCGTCCACACAGTGACGCCCGCCGGCTGAACAAAGTGCGTCCTGCGTATAATCTGCGCTGAGTCCCACAGGGCGCGCCCTGTATTTGCAGTGTGTCCACATGCTGCGACGCGTCGTATAAAAACTCCGATCACGTCTCAAGGAACAGACCACCATGAGCAAATCCACCGCCGCTGCGCGGGTGCTGACCGCCCTCGACGATTTTGGCAATGTGGTCATCACGCTAAACCGTCCGGAAGTACACAACGCCTTCGATCCGGAAATGGTGCGCGCACTGACCGCGACGCTGGCCGACATCGCCGCTGACGATTCGATCCGCGCCGTGGTCATCTCCGGCGCCGGAAAAAGTTTCTGCGCCGGCGCCGACATCTCCCACATGCGCCAGAGCGCGAAGTTCACCAAGGCACAGAATTACAAGGCCGCGGTCGAGTCCGCGCGCATGTTCCATGCGCTGTACACGCTGAACAAACCCACCGTCGCCGCAGTGCACGGCGCCGTGCGCGGCGGTGGCTGCGGCATCGTCGCCGCCTGCGACATCGCAATCGCCACGCGCACTGCGACCTTCCGCCTGTCCGAAGTCAAAATCGGCATCGTCCCGGCGATGATCAGCCCCTATGTGATCGGCGCCATCGGCGAACGCCAGGCACGGCGTTACATGCTGTCCGGCGAGGAGTTCGACTGTGCCGAAGCCTGGCGCATCGGCCTGGTACATGACCTGGTTGAAGAGGAAGAACTGGCGACGCGGGTCGGCGAAATGCTCGGCCAGCTGTACTCCAGCGGGCCGAAAGCGGTGCATGCGATCAAGCAACTGATTCCGCACAGCGCGCACAGCGCCATCGGTGCCGGCATCATCGATGAAACCTCGAAAGTCATTGCCGACATCCGCGCCACGCCCGAAGCGCAGGAAGGGCTGACCGCCTTCCTCGAAAAGCGCAAACCGTCGTGGACCGAGCCGCCGAAGGCAAAAAAGACGGCGGCAAAAAGCAAAAAGAAGCGTTAGCGTCCGCAGGAGACCGCCACCATGTCGCTCCCCAAAAAAGTACGCATCGTCGAAGTCGGCCCGCGCGACGGCTTGCAGAACGAAGCCACTCCGGTACCGGCCGTCGTCAAGATCGAACTCATCCATCGCCTGCAGGACGCCGGCCTCAGCATCATCGAAGCCACCGCCTTCGTCTCGCCGAAATGGGTACCGCAGATGGCCGACAACGCCGACGTGATGGCGGGGATCCGCCGCAAACCCGGCGTGACCTATCCGGTGCTGGTGCCGAACATGAAAGGACTGGAAGCGGCCATCGCCGCCGGTGCCGATGAAGCCGTGGTATTCGGTGCTGCCAGCGAAAGTTTTTCCAAACGCAACACCAACTGCAGCATCGACGAAGGCCTCGCGCGTTTTGCCGAAGTGGCGAAAGCGGCCATTGCCCGGGGCATCAAAGTGCGCGGCGACATCTCGGTCTGCCTCGGCTGCCCGTATGAGGGTGAAGTGGATCCGGCAGCCGTGGTGCATGTCGCAAAAGCACTGGACGCGATGGGCTGCTACGAAATCACCGTCTGCGACACCATAGGCACCGGCACTGCCGGCAAGACCCGCGCCGTGATCGAAGCCGTCGCCAGGCACATCCCCATCGAACGCATGGCCGGGCATTTCCACGACACTTACGGCCAGGCGGTGACCAATGTCTATGCCGCGCTGGAATGCGGCGTCGCGACTTTCGACAGCTCCGTGTCCGGACTCGGCGGCTGCCCCTACGCCAAGGGCGCCACCGGCAATGTCGCCACCGAGGATGTGTTGTACCTGCTCGACGGTCTCGGCATCGAGACCGGGGTCGACATGCAGAAGCTGATCGCCGCCGGCGATTACATCTGCGGCGTGCTCGGCCGGACCACGCTGTCGCGCGCAGCACGCGCGATCCGCGCCAAAGCGGCATAAACATGGAAGCCGACTCACGGCCCGAGGTGGAGTCGCCCTGCGTGGGCGCCTGCATGGTCGACCAGGGGCACGGTTATTGCGTCGGCTGCTGGCGCACGCTGCGGGAAATCAGTGACTGGTTCCGCTACGATCCGGCACAAAAACAGGCCGTGCTGGCAGAACTCAAACCGCGTCGCGCCACGCACGACACCTTGAATTGAACCCTCGGAGCCCGCTTCATGCCCTTGCCAGCCCCCGCCCCCCGCACCCTGAAACACACCCGCGCCGTCGAATGCAAAGGTTATGAACGCGAGGACGGTTTATGGGATATCGAGGGCCACCTCGTCGATACCAAAACCTATGTGCACTCGCGCCGCGACGGCGGTCGCGAACGCCAGCCCGGGCAACCGGTACACCACATGTGGCTGCGCCTGACCATCGACCTCGACCTGAAAATTCACGAGGTCGAAGCGGTCACGGATACGGGTCCGTACGAAACCTGCGGCAACATCACGGTGAATTTCAAAAAACTGGTAGGCCTGACCATCGGCCCCGGCTGGCGCAAGGCCATCGCCGAACGTGTCGGCGGCGTGCTCGGCTGCACCCATCTGGTCGAGTTGCTGGGCCCGCTGGGCACGACCGCGTTTCAGGCCACCGGCCGCGCGCGCGAAGCGCACAACGCGCGCAAACCGGCCACCGGCAAAAAACCGTACCAGATCGGTTCCTGCCACATCTACAAGGAGGATGCGCCGGCAGTGCTGGAGCGGTGGCCGGAGTTTTATACGGGGAAGCGTTGACGTGCCTGCCAACAACTAAAAATAAACCGCTGTTTCATTCACACTCTATAAGTTGCGGCAATGAAACAACAAGTTCGATTATTGAAATCTGCATGGATAGTCACTTGGGACTGGATGGGCGACCATGCAAAAGTTGACGAAGAAAAGTGTTTCGTCACGGCTCTAAACTATCGCTGGTCTAACGAGCGGGTGCGCGATCTCTTGGAGCAGCTATATATCGCTTTAAATTACAGTCCTTGGGACAAAACAGCCGTAGCAAAAACCAAAAAAAATAATCCCTATCCCGCTAAAGTCATATCAAGTAGAGAAATTCATTGCGGACATAATCCGTGGTTGCGGGCGCGGCGCGTACGAAATCTCAAAGTTGTACTGAATGTCGATGGAAAACAAAAGTTGGATTGGATTGAGCTTTCAGATGTATTGCCAAAAATCAGCTCTGTAAAAGAAGAGCATTGAGGTCAATATGAAAGATAAAATTATTTTTGTGCTGCTTGGCGTCTTCATTGGTGCGGGGGCGGTGCTACTTATAGAAGGCACGCCCGAGCAACAAGCCAAGAACGACGTAAAGCGCTGCACAGAAGTAGCGCGAATCTTGATGGCTCGTGCATTACAACGCCCGCCTCAGTCATTCAACGACACTGAGTTGTTCGGCTACACCCTTACTTGCCTCGCTGGAAAACGGTAACCCAGCAAGCCTGGAAAACCAAGTTCAGCATCCAGACCAATCATTCTGCCTCAGCTGGCGCCAACAGAATATAAGTCATTGTTTTTATTGGTATTTTCAGGCGTGCCGCAGATACCACCAGCGGGCCAGCGGCGACAGCACACCAAAAATGCCGATGCTGGCAAAGGCCAACCCCCAGGCCGTAATGCTCTGATTGCCGCCGGCCAGATCCAGCGTCATGCCGAACACCAGGGGCGCGAGGAAGGCGGTACTGAAACCAAGGAAGGAATACACCGCCATCATTGCGCCGCGCATTTCCGGCGGCGTGCTGGCGACGGCGCCCGAAGTCAGCGCGGCGGAATCACCGAGCATGGTGCTGTAGTGGACCATCATCAAGAGCACCACGATGTACCAGGGCCATGCCGCGGTGTAACCGATCAGGCAGGCGATCACGCCGGACAGGGTCATGAACAGGAAAATGATGCGGCTCCGGCCAAAACGCAGCGCCAGCTCATTGCCGCTGACGCTGAACACCGGACCCATCACGTTGATCATCGCCGCCAGTGTCGCCGCAGAGAGCGCCATCGGCGCATGTTCCGGCTGCAGCGCGGCGCAGAACACCAGGAATGCGACCATCCATGAGCGCTGGCCGAACAGCTCGTAGTTGTGCACGGCGTAACCAATCACGTAGGGCAGCGTCTTGCGGTTTTTCAGCACCGGGCGGAAATCGAGCAGTGCGGTGCTGTGATGCTCGCGCGGACGCATGCGCCCCATCGGCATGGCAAAAGCGACCAGCAAACCGCCCAGCACCGGACCGATCGCGCCGAACCAGAACGCCCAATGCCAGTCCAGCGTCGCACCGATCTTGCCGGCAACGAGGATGGATTTGGTCGAACCGATGCCGAAACTCGCAGTGTAAAACGCGGTGGCGCGCGATTGTGCCGGGCCTTCGAGGTGGTCGGTCAGCGCCTTCAGCCCCGGCATATAGGTGCCGCCGAGTGCCGCGCCGATCAGGAACTGCGCGAAGGCCGCGCTCCAGAACCCCTGGCCGTACAACGCAAAAAACGCCGCGCCGATGCTGCCGATGATGCAGGCGCCGAGGTAAATGCGCCGCGTATCCATGCGGTCGGTCAGGCTGGTCAGCACCGGCACCGACACCATGTAACCGGCAAACAGGAAACCGCTGATCGCGCCGGCCTCCGAATTCGACAGCCCCCACTCGCGCTGCAACTGCGGCAGCAGCGTGGTGTAGGCGGCGAAGCCGGTCATCGATAAGGCTTCGGCCAGGCACATGATGAATGTCAGCCGTCGCGCCGACATTTTGGTGGCGACCATTACTTAAAGTGCACCGGCATCACGCATCAGTTCAGCGACAGCCTCCGCTACCTTGCGATAACCTGCGGCATTGGGATGGATGGGATCGGATTTGAGGTCGGACTTGTACAACACGCTGGTGATGATGTCGCCTTCGTAGGGAATCGAAAACTCTTTCGCGAGTTTGCTGTAAAACTCCGGCGGGTTGGCAATCAACGTCGGCGTCGGCACGCCGATCAGCATCGCATCAAGGCCGCGCGATTTGATCTCCTGCAGTATCTTGCGCAGATTGGCTTCGATGTTCGCCGGCGTGCCTTTGCGCAGCATGTCGTTGCCGCCGAGGCAGACGATCACCAGCCGCGGTTTGTGTTCGTCGAGCACCTCGGCCAGACGCGCAAGTCCACCCGCGGTCTGTTCGCCAGGCACGCCGGAGCGCACCACCGTGCGGCCGATCAGCTGGCCGAGCACGACAGGATAACTGTCTTCGGCTTTGGCGCCGGTGCCGTAGGTCAGGCTGTCGCCAAAAGCGAGCACAACATCGGTGACGGCCAATTTGGCGACCGGCGGCACCTTGTCGCCGCAACCCGCCAGGCTCACCACCATCATCGCTGTGAGTAATAAACGCATCATGATTGTTTTCGCCCGTTTTTATTCCCGTTTTTATTCCCGTTTTTATCCCGATTTTTATCCGCAAGTTTTCCGCTTTTGAAATCGCGGACAATTTCCCGTGCAGCATTGCGTCCCGGCAACCCGGTCACACCGCCGCCCGGATGGGTACCGGCGCCGCACATATACAAGCGATTCACCGGTGCCCGGTAATCGGCATGGCCCAGCACCGGCCGCGCGGACCACAACTGGTCCAGCGTCAATGCGCCGTGGAATATGTCGCCGCCGATCAGGCCGAAGTCGCGCTCCAGGTCCAAGGGCGACAGGATTTTGCGCGCGATGACCGCGCCCTTGAAATTCGGCGCATGTCTGGTCACGGTATCGATCACGTGATCTGCGGCATCCTCGCGAATGTCATCCCAGTTCAAACCGTCCGGCAGATCAGGACTGAAATGCTGGCAGAACAGGCTGGCCACATGTTGCCCCGGCGGCGCCAGTGAATCATCGACCGTCGATGGAATCAGCATTTCGACCACCGGCGCACGCGAACAGCCATAAGTGCGGGCGTCAAAATAGGCCTGTTCCATGTACGCCAGCGATGGCGCCATGATGATGCCGGACTGGTGGTGTTCGGCGACGGCAGTACCCGGCAGGCAGGTGAAATCCGGCAACTCGCGCAATGCCACATTCATGCGGAAGGTCGCCGAAGCGCATTTCCAGGCGCGGATGCGCTGCAGGAATTCGGCATCCAGCACCGGCGCGTCGATCAGCTTGAGGAACAGCAGTTTCGGATTGACGTTGGCGACCACGCAACGCGCTTCAATGACGCGGCCGTCTTTCAACTGCACACCCTGCGCACCACGGGAATCGACGCAGACATTGACAACTTCGGCGTTGGTATCGATATACACGCCGCGTGCACGCGCCTCCTTCGCCATGGCCTCGGTAATCGAGCCCATGCCGCCGACGGCATGCCCCCAGACGCCGCGTTTGCCGTTCACTTCACCGAACACATGGTGCAACAAAACATAGGCAGTACCGGGTGCATAAGGGCTGGCGAAATTGCCGACGATGGCGTCAAAACCGAAGGCGGCCTTGAGCGGCGCCGATTCGAACCACGCGTCGAGCAGGTCGCCGGCGCTTTTGGTGAACAGGTCCAGAACGTCACGGCGCGCCGTCATGTCGAGTTTTTTGAAACGGCGAGCGGTCTTCAGCGCGGCAAAAAAATCGCCGACACCACCGCCAACATTGGGCGGCGTTTCCAGCGTCAGGTCGCGCAGCACATCAGCCACGCGTTCAAGCATGGCGTAGTAATCAGGCAGCCGTGCCGCATCGTTAGCGGAAAACCGCGCCACCTCGGCCTGGGTCGCCGCCAGCGACCCGCCGATTTTCAGGTAATCACCGTCGGGCAGCGGCAGGAAATTCGAGACCGGCCGCTCGATGATGCGCAGGCCGTGCTCCGCCAGGCGCAGGTCCCGGATCACCTGCGGATTAAGCAGGCTGACGGTATAACTCGCGGTGGAATTGCGAAAACCGGGGTGGAATTCTTCGGTGACAGCGGCCCCGCCGACCACACCGCGGCGCTCGAGCACACGGACTTTCAGCCCGGCCGCCGCCAGATAACAGGCACAGGTCAGGCCGTTATGGCCGCCACCGACGATCAGGACATCGCAGGCTACGGGTGGGGACATGGCGGCTGGG
>CAMBCD010000074.1 GCA_945863085.1 Bordetella parapertussis | reverse complement strand
GTTTCTTTTTTGTATCCGTAGCCCGGATGCAGACCGAAGGTATAAATCCGGGACGATGTCTCCGTTACAATGCTGTATCCACTGCTCAAACGATTGAAGACATGCCCATCGAATTCACGCTGGTATCCATCCTGTTTGCCGTGGTGCAGGTGGCCTTGTATCTGTTCATCGGCCGCGGGGCGATGCATGTGCTGGCTGGCGCGACACGCGAGCAGAATTTCATCTACCAGCTGTTCAAAAAGGGCACCGAACCGCTGGTCAGGGTCACCCGCATCATCACACCCAAATTCGTCATCGACCGCCACCTGCCCTTCGTGACCTTCATCCTGCTGGTGTGGATCGGGCTGATGCTGATTTACCTGCGGCGCGCCATCTGCCTGGCCCATCAACTGAACTGCGGCTGACGGGCTATTACCTTGACGCACAACGGTTTTGAGGTTTAAATAGCGCCCTTTCGTCCAGCCGCAACGGCGGGCGAAATCCGATCCTCCCAGTTTTTGCAGCATCCCCGCAGTACGGGGCCGGGTAGCTCAGTCGGTAGAGCAGAGGATTGAAAATCCTTGTGTCGGCGGTTCAATTCCGTCCCCGGCCACCAACCATCAAGCACTTAACGACTATATTTTTGGCTTTAATGCCAAATAAGAAACTATCCGTTGGCGGGGCCGGAGAAGGTACACTAATGGTCGATAAAGGGACTCCCATCATCGGGTGTCTGGCATACGCAGATGGAGCCCGAGCCACTAGGTACTAATTTAAAGTCGATATTTTAATGAGCCATCCCCACCTCAATAAAGCACCAATTGTCGAAGGGTTAATCGATATACGAGTAAAGCAGCGTTCAGAATTTTCTTTGAAAGAGTTAGAGCAACTCAAAGATGAGCTAAAAACAACATATCCGGTCGTGAAAGACCTTCATTCAATTGAGGCCGGAATACAGTTTGCTCAAGGAAAAAGTACCGGGCAGTCTTTTCAATCTACCCAAACCGGGTACCGTCTCGAGCGAAAAGATCCTTCGTTTGTCGTTCTTCTGCAGCAAACGGGACTGACAGTTAGTCGATTAAAGCCGTATGAAGATTGGAATAATCTTATTGCGGAAGCCAAACCGATTTGGGAAAAATACCGGTCAATTGCCCGTCCAAGCGCGATTACCCGAGTAGCAACTAGATTTATTAATAGGCTTGAATTCCCAATCGAAAAACTCGATTTTGACAATTACTTACTTAGTTTGCCGCCAGTACCCAAGAATCTGCCAAATGAGCTGTCGGGATTTCTCGTGAGAACGCTTATTCCTGATCCGGATACCGGCGCCGAAATTGCTATTGCGCAGGCTTTAGAAAGCCCCAATATGCAGACAAGGACAGTAACTGTATTGATCGATATTGATGCGTTTAAAACGATTGAGATGGAGCCTGATTCAGGCGATGTTTGGAAACTGCTGGATAAATTGAGGGATCTAAAGAACCGTGCGTTTTTTGGTAGTATTACCCCGAAGACAGTGGAGTTATTCAAATGACCATGCTTGCTTGTAGCCATACGGCTCCGCAAACGTTTAACCCCTTTTGGGGAACCAATTCGGGAGTCAGTGATGATGCTTCCAGGTTGGGTGGATTATTTCGCACTGCCCTAGTTAAGCTGACTGAATCAGCAACTGGAAATAAGCGATTTGCTGAGGTGTTCCATTCTCTTGATGAAATTTCCGAAAGGTGTTCCGTTGAGAATTGGGATGGAGATGGCGCTGCCCCAGTGTCGCTAGAGGCGGTAGAAGAGGCGCGAGCATTACTAATTTCATTACCGCAATATATTGCGATGCCTGAAGTATTCCCTGAGGCAACTGGTTCAGTTGCATTTGAATGGTATCGTGGCAAAGGATGCCGATTTGTTATCACGACATTTGGAAGCCGGATTGTTGAGTTTGCCGGTCTTCTTGGTGCTGGAAATGCCGTTTATGGTGAATGCCGACTAGAAGGCGGATTTCCAAAGTTGATGCGTGAGCATTTAGATCACCTCTATAGTTAACTAGAGGTTTTCCTTGGCATTCGATTCTCCGCCTGGAGAGACACTTTCGCGCTTCCTAACGGATCGCGCCCAATATAGTTCTGTTAAAGGTGTGGTGAAACATACGGCGTTTCATCCGCCTAAAGACGGACGATTATCTGTGTATTGCGTTGCAGCTACTTCCGATGCGGAAATCTGGGATATCGGAGATACGCATGTTGCGCCTCAGCGCGGCCCTATACTTGGGCGTGCAGATTTTAATTCTCTCGTGGCTTATGCAAATAGATTGTCAGTTGATGTAACGGGAGTTCCTCATCCTAAACATGCTGACGTTATTGGTTGGGACGCAGAGCGACAGAAGAACCGGCTACAAGCTGTAAAACTCGCAGATGAATCTCAACTAGTAATGAAGCCTTAGGCGAGTTTGGTTAGTCGGCGTACTGTGCCAATTCTTTGCATAGAATCGATTAGAAGTAAGTAGTAAATTGTTGCTGTGGTTGAAAATCCTTGTGTAGGTGGTTCAATTCCGTCCTCGCTACCAACCTCTTCAGCCAGTTTCTGCAGATTGCTTTTCCCGATTATTTAGCTATCGGCTCAAACGATAGTTTGATCGGCACACCGTTCTTCGCCGTTTCCTCCGTCGCCACCGGCGGTTTTCCAGTCAAACGCGCCGGGTCGAATTTGAGGCGGTTGATGAAGCCGTTGGTGATGGCGGCGGCGCGTGCCTTGCCGAGGTCTTCCAGCGCGGTCGGCGGTAGGGGTTGCAGCTCGATCAGTTTTTTATGCATGGCGATGTAGAGGTCGCGATCACCGGCACCGCGGCCGACCAGCGCCAGCGCGGCGTTGACGCGGGGGGCTTCACGCCCGGCGGTTTTCTGGAAGGCTGTGGCGAACTGCGCGGCGGCGTCACCCCCGCTGCGATCATTCAGCATGTTCTCCAGCGCGCGTTGCACTTTTGCACTGTCAAAACCGATCGGTCCCGGATCTTCGCCCGGCGCCAGCTTGAGGCCTTCGCGGTTGGCGAGGTCGGCGCGTACGGCGATGGTGCGTAATCCCAGGCTGTCGCTCTGCACGTGGTAGCTGCCTTGCACCACCAGCCGGAGTTGCTCGCGCTTCTTCAGGCCTTCGGCGACGCGGCGGATTTTGTCGTATTCGGTGGGCAGGATGCGTGCGCTGCCCGGATCGAACACGATGTCGCCCAGGGTTTCTGCGTCGGCTCCGAACAGGGCGCCCAGTGCGCGGAATGGCGCGGTCACGATGCGCCCGATCACCGTGCGTATCGCCTGCCAGATGACATGGCCGTAGCTGAATTCCGGGCTATCGACATTGCCGCGCACCGGCACGGCGAGGTCGATTTTGCCGTCGCTGTCGGTCAATATCGCGATCGCCAGATCCAGCGGCAGGTTGACGGCATCCGGGCTTTCGACTTTTTCACCCAGCGTGAATTTTTCCAGCAGCACCTTGTTTTCGCCGGCGAGCTGGCTGTTAATGATCTTGTACTGCAAATCCAGCGACAGGCGGCCGGTGGCGATTTTTCGCCCGGCGAAAGTCGCGGTGTAGGGGCTCAGCGGCAGCAGTTCGACGTTGCGGAAGATCACCGAGATATCGGTGAATTTTTTCGGCGCGAAGGCCTGCACCGTGCCTTCGGCGCGGGCCAGGCCGGAATCCTCGATGCGGCCCTCGAATTTGAGGCTGGCGCGCGCATCTGCTGCCGACGACAGGCCGTTGATCGAGCCGCTCAGTGATTTGACGTTGGTTGCGAACGGCAGCACCAGGCTCAGGTCGGTGAAATCGACTTCACCGCGCTCAACGCTGACCCGTTCTATATTGACCGCCATCTTGGGCGCGCCGGTCTCAGTGGCGGCTGCCGATGCGGCAGGCGCTGCTGCGGTGGAAGCCGGACGCGGACGCAGTATGGCGCCGAAATTGGTCGAACGGTCCTTGGCGATGACCAGCTTGGAATACGGCCGGGCGAGGCTGACTTGTCCCACGGTCAGCTGGTTTTTGCCGGTATCGAGATCGATGTCCGAGACCAGCAGCTTTTGCCAGCTGACCAGGCGCTCGGCTGAACTTTCGATTTTCAGGTCAAGGTCGGTGACGGTGGCTTCGCCCTTGTACTGCAATACGACGGGATCGGTTTTGGCGTACGCGCTGGCGCGCCCGGCGGAACTGGCCTTGCCCGAGATGATCGTCAGCGTGGTTTCGCGCTTCAGTATGGTGTCCAGCGGTGTCAGTGCGAGGTCAGTGATTTCGAAACGGGCATCGGCCGACTGTCGCAGCAGGTCGAGCGACCCCTTGGCTTTTGCCGATCCGCCCTGTTTGACCCGGAGTGAAAGTTCGAAGGGGCTGGGCGTTTTGGTCGGTGGCAGCGTAATTTTTGCAGCAGTGGCGTTGAGCTGTTCAATGTCGTAAGCCACCGCCGGTGTGAATGACTTGTCTGACAGGGCCACCGCGTAATCGGCCAGCTCGGCACGTTCCGCGGTGATGACGAAGCCGGCCTCCTGCAGGGGTTTCGCTTTGCGCGCTGTAAACATGCTGACCAGATGCAGGCTGCCGTCGGCTTCGCGGATGACCCAGGTTTTCCCTCCCGACAGCCGCACCAGTCCGGCATGTATGGTTTTTTTCTGCAAATCAAAAGCGGCGCCAGTTACTTCGGCCGTGGCCAGCGTTACCGGCGGCTCTTTTGCGTCCACCGATGTGACGGTAATGTCCTTGATCGTGAGTTTGCCGTCGCTGACCGTGGCCTGGACTTGATCACCCACCGTGGCAGCGGCGCTGAGCTTGAGCTGGGTGGCGCCTGCGGTCATGCGCAGCGGTTTGCTGCGGCTGTTGTCCAGCAGGTTAAGTGCCAGCGGACCGACACTGACCTGGGGCAGTACCAGTTGCCAGGGTGCGCCGGCCAGTGCCGGTTTTTCTTCTTTGGGTGCGGCGATTTTGGTTTTGGCCGGCTTGGTCTGCACAGGGCTGCTGCGTACCAATTGTGCCCAATCCGGGGTGCCGTCTTCATCGAGGATGACGTTGAGTGTGCCGTCGGTCACCTGCAAATCCCTGAACACCAGCTTGCGTTGCTGCAGATCAAAACTGCCGCCTTCGAGAGCGATGGTTGCGATCTTGCCCAGTACCGCGCCGCCTTTTTGCTGCGCCAGCGCGACATCTTTCATGCGGAAGGCCACATCATCGGCCTGCACATCCAGCGCGCCCTTGTTGTAACGCGCACGGTAACGCAAGGCGGCTTCGTAAGTGCCGGCGGGTTCGGCAATGGTCAGATGGTCCTGTACGAAATGCCACAGGGTCGCGACCCTGGCGCCTTTCAGCGTAATGGCGCCGCTAGAGTCCAGGGGGGCCAGGCCGAGCTTGCCCTGCCATTGCAGGCTGCCGCCACCGGCAAAACTTGCAGTGAGCGCATGTTCGCCGCTGCGGTTGGGCAGCGTCGAGATGTCGCGCATTTCCAGATTGAGCGGACTGGCATGGGCACGGGCCGCCGGTTGCAGCGTATGGTCGGTAAAACGGAAGGCACCGCCGGTGATCGTCAGATGCTGCAACAACACGCGCGGCAATGAACCCGGCTCTGCATCCGAAGCTGTGCTGTCCTTTGCCTCTTTGTCCTTCGGCAAAAGCCGCAGCAGGTTCAGGTTTTCCTTCGCGTCCAGTTCGGCATTGATCACCGGCTGTTCAATGCGGATTTCGCTGAAGGTCCAGGCCCAGCGCAGCAGGCTGCTCAGTTCGAAATTGACCAGCACACGATTCACCTGCACTACCGGGGCGCCGTTTTTTTCGGTGACCACCAGATCTTTGGCGTCGAAGATCATCAGGAAGGGGTTGATGTACACCGATCCTACCGAGCCCTGTGCGCCCAGGTGTTTGTCCACCAGCCCCGGCAATTGCTGGCGGACCAGCCACGGCGCCAGCAGAAAACCGCAAATCGCATAAACCACCAGCAACACACCGATGATTTTTGCCGGCCGTGTCAGCAGTAGTACGCGCAGGCGGGCGAGTCTGGCGGCGGCTTGGCTCATGGCTTCAGGACATCAGTCGTTGTCGGCGCGCAGGATGGCAAAGCCGGCCTGCAGGGCGCGCTCGATGCGGGCTTTTTCTTTTTTGATTTTTTCGTCATCCCAGTCCCACATGCCGGCCTTGACCTTCATTCCCGTGCGGCCCTTGGCCACCAGGTCTTTCAGCCACTGCGGCGGGCCTTTTTCGTCGTGCAGGTGCGGGTACAGCGCGCTGGCGACAAGATCATGGGTATCCCAGCCGGACATTTCCTTCTGTTTCATCGGCCCGCAGGCAATGAAGCGGAAACCGAAGCCGTAACGCACGGCGGTGTCGATGCCTTCGGCGTCAGTGACGCCGTCTTCGATCAGGTACAGCGCTTCGCGCATCATCGCGTGCTGCAGGCGGTTGCCGACAAAACCCGGCACGTCCTTCTTCACCCAGATCGGCGCCTTGTCGAGGTCTTTCAGCAATTGCACCAGGCCTTCAGCCACTTTGGCATCGGTCAGCGGCGAGCTGACGACTTCGACCAGCGGCACCAGGTGTGCCGGCATGAAAAAGTGCAGGCCGGCGACGCGTTCCGGATGTTTGAGGCCCTTGGCGATGTCCCCGATCGGGAAATTCGAGGTGTTGCTGGTCAGCGGAATGTCCGGCTTGGCCAGTGTCTCCACTTCGGCGAACAGTTTCTGTTTCAGCGGCAGGTCTTCGGTCGCGGCTTCGATGACGATGGTGACATCCGGCCAGGGGATTGATTTCAGGTCGGCATAACAGCGCACGGCCGCGGCATGGCTTGCGGGCGCGCCGAGTTTGGCGAGGCCGCCGCTGATGCGCGCGGGCAGTGCATCACGCGTTTTGGCGGAAGGACTCATGACATGCACGGTCCAGCCATGTGCTGCGAACAGGGTGGCGATGTCGCCGCCCATGATGCCGCCGCCGATGACGACCGCGTGTTGGCTATTGCTCGACATAATAAAAAGTGTTTTCCGAAAGGTTGTGTGGGTTGAAATGGGGCGTGGATGCGGGGCGTTGGTTCGGGGGGGTGTTGATTCGGTTTTTATTATATCGCCCGTCCCCGGGCCATTTCCTGTGTTGCAGACAGAAATACACAGGATGGGCGGCAATAAAAAACCCGCCGTTACTGCGCGGGCGGGTTGTTTTGTTGCTGGATGGCGACTACTTCACCAGCGTGGCACTCCATGACGTGCCCGGGGCATCGGGGCGCGGGCGCATGGTGCCTTGCATGATCGGGCCGCTGACTCGGCCGGTGTAGGTCGCGGCTCCTGCGGTGAAGCTGATCTGGTCGCCGCGCAGGTTGGTGTTGGTCAGCCGCCAGGTCATGCCGTCAGCAGTGGTGTAGGTGCCGTCGATGTCCTGGAATTTCTGTTTGAATTCCACGGATGCTTTGCCGATGACCCATTTGCCTTCGACCTTGGCCGGTACGATCCACAGGTACGCGGTGCGGCCTTCGGTGGAATCGGTCTGGTCCGGCGCCCAGTCGTCCATCGTGAACGCATGCGACACCACGCGTGTGCCGGGTTTCATGTTGAGGATGGTCGGCCGCAGCTTCAGGTTCAGGTACGGCAGCAGGTACATGGTGACCACGGTGGCCTTGCTGAAGTCAGTGACAAAAATGTCGCCACGGATGAACTGCGCCTTGTCGGAGACGCCTTCGCGCTCTGCATTGCGTTTGGCGAGTTCGACCATGTCCGGGTTGTATTCGATGCCGGTGGCGCGGATGCCGTACTGCTTGGCGGCGGTGATCACGGTGATGCCGTCACCGGAGCCGAGGTCGAACACCACATCAGTGGGTTTGACGTCCGCCATTTTGAGCATTTTTTCAACCAGGCTTTTTGGCGTCGGCACCCAGATCACGTCCTTGCCGGCCTGGCCGACCTGCGGCTTGAATTCGGTGGCGGCGGTTTGCGCCTGTGCGGGGCCGGTGAGTACGGCGGCAACGAGCAGTGACGTCAAAAGAGCGTGACGGGAAAACGAAAACATGGTGATCTCCATGGAGGGGGTCAAGCAATTATGCCTGAACGAAAATTGCGGGGAAAACAAGATGCGTGATTACATCAACCGGGTTTTGCGCCCGAGGCCTTGACCACTGGAGCCCAGCGCGCGATCTCGGCCTTGATGTGCGCGGCGAACTGTTCCGGCGTATTGGCCACCGCTTCTGCCCCGTCGGCGGCGAGGCGGTCTTTGACATCGGCACGCGCGAGCACTTTGATGATGTCGGCGTTTAATTTCATCACGATGTCGCGCGGCACTGCGGCCTGGGTCAGCACGCCGTACCACTGGTTGGCGTCGTAGCCGGGCACGCCGCTTTCATTGAGGGTGGGCACCTCGGGCAGGATGGCCAGCCGTTTCAGGGTGGCCACGCCGAGCAGCTTGAGGCGGCCGGATTTGATGTGAGGCCCCAGCGCGACCATGCCGGTGATGGTCATCGTGGTTTCACCCGAAATCATGCTGGTCATCGCCGGTGCGGTGCCCTTGTACGGCACGTGCACCATGTTGATCTTGGTGAGCAGTTTCAGGTATTCGCCGGCAAGGTGGGAGGCGCTGCCGCTGCCGCCCGAGGCGTAGAGCAGTTCACCCGGACGCGCTTTCGCCAGCGCGACAAAATCACGCGCGGTTTTCACCGGCAGCGAGGGATGCACGGCCATGCCATTGGGCACGGTGGCCAGCACGGTGATCGGTGCGAAGTCGCGAATGGCGTCGTAGGGCAGCTTGGGATACAGCGTCGGATTGACGCCGAAGGTGCCGACATGGCCCATGACGATGGTGTAGCCGTCGGGTGCTGCGCGCGCCGCCAGTTCAACGCCGATGGTGCCGGCGGCGCCGCCGCGGTTTTCTACAATGACCTGCTGGCCCCAGGCCTCTGTCAGTTTCTGCGCGACCAGCCGCGCCAGCAGATCGGTGCTGCCGCCGGGCGGGAAGGGTGCGATGAAGCGCACCGGCTTCGCCGGAAAGTTGGCGGTTGTCTGGGCCCACGCCGCGCCGCCGGTGACACTGGCGGCAATCAGGGCAAATGACAATATATTATTGATTTTATTCATTATTTGTTCCTCCGCCCCGAAGGGCTTTAAGTTTTGGGCCGTCCGTCCAGCGTTGCGCCACTGGCCAGCATGGCGTTGATGTCAGCGTCGGACAGGCCAGCCTCGCGCAGCACTTCCAGGCTTTGTTCGCCGATTTTCGGGGCAAAGCGGAAATCCCTGCGTGCACCGCGCGACAGTTTGTTCGGCAGTTTCATGTTC
The DNA here is from genome assembly GCA_945863085.1 of Bordetella parapertussis. The sequence continues at coordinate 1,281 of CAMBCD010000074.1, read as the reverse complement.
CAGATTTTGCCTTCGGTCGGATGATCCAGCTTCTCGAAAAAGCCGATGTCTTTCAGGTGTGGGTCTTCCATGATCTGATCGAGAGTCTGGAACGGCATTGCGGGCACATCGGTGCGATCAAAAATTTCCATCCATTCCGCAGTGGTTTTCTTTTTCAGCCCTTCGGCGCGGATGCTGAAATATTCCGGCGTATTCTTGAAACGTGCGGCGACAGTGTTGAAACGCGGATCGGTTTTGAGTTCCGGCTTGCCGATGGCGTCGAACACGGCAAAGGCCTGGCCATCGGTGTTGGCAGATACGCAGACCCAGCCGTCCTTGGTCGGCAGCGGCCGTGATTGTGGATCGATCAGGCGCGGATCACCGACATCGCCCAGTGGCGGATCGAAAGTTTTCAGGTACATGTGTTCTTCAAGCACCGACTTCACCATGTTCTCGAACATCGGCAGTTCGATCGACTGGCCTTCGCCGGTGCGTTCGCGATGCAGCAGCGCCATCAGGATCATCTGCACGGCGATCAGGCCGACGGTGCGGTCGGCCACCACCATCGGCAGGTAACGCGGCTCGCCGGTGGCCATGTGGTACAGCGCGGCGATGCCGGCCGAGCCCTGGATGATGGAGTCGTAGGCCGGTTTTTCACGATAACGGCCGTCCTGGCCGAAGCCGAACATGCCGCAATAGATGATTTTCGGGTTGACCTTGCATACGTCTTCGTACGACAGCTTCAGCCGCGCCATCGCCGGCGGGCGCATGTTCCAGATCAGCACATCCGCGGTTTTCAGCAGCTTCATCAGCGCGTCATAGGCGCCGGGTTTTTTCATGTCCAGCACCAGCGAACGTTTATTGCGGTTCAGGTGCAGGAACTTGCCCGACATGCCGGCCGTGCGGCCGCGGCCTGCAAGAAAACGCACGATGTCGCCGCCGGGCGCTTCGATCTTGATCACATCCGCGCCGTGATCGGCGAAGGTCTGCGTGGCCAGGGGGCCGACGACCACCGACGTCATGTCGATGATCTTGATGCCTTCGAGGGGGCCGCCGGCCATTATTCAAACTCCGCTTCAGCGCTGAGTGCCACGGCGCCGGTATCGTCCTGCGCCCACAGCTTCGCCGTCTTGTTGTCGGTCGAGGGTTCGCCGCACAGCGTGATGGTGCGGCCGACAAACAGCGCGCGCACATTGCGCGAGGACATGACCCTGATGGGGGTTGTGCCATGGGTGCGCGCCAGTTCGTAGACCAGCAGCGTCGTCAGCCCGCCGTTCATCACCAGGTTGGGATAACCCTCGA
>CAMBCD010000073.1 GCA_945863085.1 Bordetella parapertussis | reverse complement strand
CCCATCTTCAGTCCTTGCGCCAAATAAGTAGCCTGCGATTGCACCGAGGATACCCATAGCAGCATTTAGGTTATCGCTCTTCGCAATTGCCAGCAGAGCCGCTAAAACTGCTATTAACACAAGGCCGGTGACCCTAAGGTTTAGTGGCCCAAACCCTCCCTTCATTTTGTAGAAGACACCAACGAGTGTACCCGCACCTATCACCGCCACCATCCACAATGCTTGTTGCTCCATGCGCCCCCCCACTTAACACCCGAAACGATTTGAACTACAAGTCACCGTATGAAATATAACTCACAGATTTAGCAGGAATTAGTCACAACCTTACCGATCGTAACCAATTGCTTTAATAGATTTTATATGTTCGGCAGCGCCACAGATTTTTTTGATAAACGGGCAAGAAATGTTGTTCGCTCCACAACGCCCATCATTATTTAGTTTTCGCCAGTTCCAGCTCCGTCAAAAACGCCTTCAGCTCCGCATACTCGGCATCCATGTATTTCTTCGTCTCGGCGCTGGTTTTGTATTCGTCAGCCCAGTTGTTTTTCTCAAGTTCCTTTTTCCAGGCCTCGCTCTGCGTGAGCTGTTTCAGCGCGCCGTCCCAGTAGGCCATCTGCGCCGGCGTCATGTTGCCGGGGCCGATCATGCCGCGCCAGTTGGAAACGGTGACGTCGGCGCCCTGCTCTTTCCAGGTCGGCGTGTTGGCAAAAAGGCCGCTCAGGCGCTGCGGCGCGGCGATGGCGATCAGGCGGATGGTGCCGGCCTCGAGGTGTTTGCGCATCAGGCCGACCGAACCGGGCACGACATCGACGTGGCCACCGAGCAGCGCGGTGATCGCATTGCCGCCGGACTGGACCACCGGTGTTTTGGTTTTGCGCAGATCGACGCCCGAAACTTTCAGCGCCATCGCCACACCCTGGTGGTTGGGGTTACCGAGGCTGGTGGCAACACCAAAGCTGGCCGCGCCGGGGTCTTTTTTCAGGCGGTCAATCAGGTCGCGGCCGCTCTTGATCGGCGAATCAGCCTTGACGGCGACGGCGATGTATTCCTCGAACAGGATCGCCAGCGGCGTCAGGTGGGTATAGGTCACCTGTGCGCGGCCGGAAATGTGATTGGTGAGCAGGCTCTTCGAAGCAATCGACACGAAATGCCCGTCGCCCTGGTGCTGGTTCAGGTAACCATAGGCAATCGCGCCGCCTCCACCGGGTTTGTTGACGACATTCAGCGAGGTCGGCACGGCCTTGCGGTCCTGCAGAATTTTCTGGATCAGCCGTCCGGTCGAGTCCTGGCCGCTGCCCGGCGCGGTGTTGATGACGATCTCGACGTTTTTGTCGGGCTGCCAGGTCTGGGCCTGCGCAGGCATTGCAGTCAGCGATACGACACCCATTAATACTGCGGAAAACGCGTACTGTTTAGCCATCACTCCTCCTTGATTGATGTATCGGTAACACTGCTGCGCCCGACCACCGCCGTTCTGGATGCCGGCTTTTGCCGGCATGACGGTTTGATTAAGGCGTGCGGGTTTTAATTTGCTTACGTTCTTGCCGATGCCCCCAGCCAGGGCCGATCCTTGTAATACCCTTTTTCGAATCCGGCGATCTTTTCCGCATACTGCTGCGTGCGGGCGATGTCATCCAGCCCTTCGAGCAGGCAGCGTTTGCGCACTTCGTGGATTTCGAATTTGTGCACCTTGCCGGTGACGTCGGTCACCGTCTGCGTGGCGAGGTCGACGCTGACCTTGGCCCCCGGCTTGTCCTGCAGCTGGCGGCGGATGGCGGCGCACTCTTCTTCGGGCAGCGTCAATGCGAGCAGGCCGTTTTTCGCACAGTTCGCGGCGAAGATGTCGCCGAAACTCGGCGCGATCACGCAGCGGATGCCGAATTCGTACAGCGCATACACCGCGGTCTCGCGCGAAGAGCCGCAGCCGAAATTGCGGTCGGCGACGATGACGCCGGATTGATCATAGGGCGAGGCATTGAGCATGAACTCGGTCTGCGTGCCGTCGGGACGGAAGCGCGAATCGTAGAACAGGATTTCGCGATACTTCGGGCCGCGCGGCACCTTGTTGAACCGGGTCGGGCACAACTGGTTGGTGTCGATGTTCGCTTCGTGCATGGGCACGGCGATGGCTGTCAGTGTGGTGAAGGGTTGCATATAGAGTTTCTCCGATAACTTATTTGAGCATGTCCCGCACGTCGGTCAGGTGGCCCTTGATCGCAGCCGCTGCCGCCATCGCCGGGCTGACCAGGTGCGTCCGTCCGCCGGGACCCTGGCGGTTGCGGAAATTGCGGTTGGAGGTGGATGCGCAACGCTCTCCCGGCTGCAGGTAATCGCCGTTGATGGCGGTGCACATCGAACAACCGGGATCGCGCCATTCAAAACCCGCCTTGATGAATATCTGGTCCAGCCCTTCGGCCTCGGCCTGACGCATCACGCTCATTGAGCCCGGCACCACCCAGGTCGGCACCACGGCCTTGCCGTGTTTGGCGACTTCCGCCGCCGCGCGCAGGTCTTCGATGCGGCCGTTGGTGCAGGACCCTATGAATACGCGGTCGAGCTTGATGTCCTGCAGGCCCATGCCCGGACGCAGCGCCATGTATTCCAGTGCGGTTTCGTATTCCGAGCGTTTTTTGCTGTCCTTGATACTCGCGGGATCGGGCACTACACCGGTTACCGGCAGCGCCTGCTCCGGGCTGACACCCCAGGTCGCCGTCGGTGCAATGGCTGATGCATCGAGCGTCACTTCTTTGTCGAACTCAGCACCGGCATCCGTGACCAATGCGCGCCAGCCGTCCAGCGCCTGCTGCCAGGCGCGGCCTTTGGGTGCGTACGGCCGGCCTTCGACATAAGCGTACGTCTTGTCATCCGGCGCAATCAGACCGACACGGCCACCGGCCTCGATCGACATATTGCAAATGGTCATGCGGCCTTCCATCGACAGCGCAGCGATGGTGGAGCCAGCGTATTCCATCGCATAGCCCTGGGCGCCGTCGACACCGATTTTGGCGATCAGCGCGAGGATCACGTCCTTGGCCGATACACCAAAACCCAACGCGCCGTCGATGGTGATGCGCATGGCATTGGGTTTCCTTTGCCACAAGGCCTGTGTCGCCATCACATGCGCGAATTCGGCAGCACCGACGCCATAGGCCAGGCAGCCGAAAGCGCCGTGGGTGGACGTATGCGAATCATTGCCGATCACGAACAGCCCCGGCTGGATAATGCCCTGCTCCGGCGGCACGATGTGCATGATGCCCTGGTGTTCATGGGCCATGCCGAACAGCGTGACGCCGTATTTTTTCGCCATGTCCTGCATGTCGATCACCATGTTGCGGATGCCGACGTCGGGAATCCCCGCCGGGCCTTTGGCGCGTCCGGTGGTCGGCACGTAATGATCGGTGAAGGCGAATATCTGCTGCGGATGCAGCACCTTGCGCCCGGTTTTTTCCAGAGCGGTGAAGGCGTGCAGCGTGTTTTCCTGTGCCAGCGCGACGTCGACGTACATCAGCGACTCGCCTTCATCGGTCAGGATGTGGTGCGAATTCCAGAGTTTTTCGAAAATGGACTGCGCTGTGTTGCCGGACATGAATCGGTATTCCTTGCGTTGCCGTAGCGTAATGCCTATTTGATCAAATCGCGCACATCGGTGAAATGCCCTTTCAGCGCGGCGGCGGCGGCCATTGCGGGACTGACCAGATGCGTACGACCGCCCGGGCCCTGGCGGTTGCGGAAATTGCGGTTGGATGTGGATGCGGAGCGTTCACCGGGTTTCAACTGGTCGCCGTTGATGGCGGTGCACATTGAGCAGCCGGGATCGCGCCATTCAAAACCGGCATCCAGCAGGATGCGATCAAGCCCCTCCTTTTCCGCCTGCGCCTTGACCACCTTGGAACCGGGCACCACCCAGGCCGGCACCACGGCGCGGCCCAGTTTCGCGACTTCGGCCGCGGCACGGATGTCTTCGATACGGCTGTTGGTGCAGGAACCGATGAACACGCGGTCGACCTTGATGTCGGTCAGCGCCATGCCCGCAGTGAGGCCCATGTAATCCAGCGCCATGGTCCAGTCGCCGCGCCGGCGCTCATCCGGCGCATTCTTCGGATCCGGCACCTTGCCGCCCACCGCGCCGGCCATTTCCGGATTCACACCCCAGGTCACCATCGGCTCGATCTGCGCGGCGTCGAGCGACACTTCACGATCAAATCTGGCGCCGGCATCGCTGGGCAGGGTTTTCCACTTCGCCATTGCCGCATCCCATTCCGCGCCTTTTTTCGGTGCGAACGGCCGGCCTTCCATATAGGCGAAGGTGGTGTCGTCGGGTGCGATCATGCCGCAGCGCGCGCCCGCCTCGATCGACATATTGCACACCGTCATGCGGCCTTCCATGCTCATGCTGCGAAATGCCGAACCGGCATATTCAATCGCATGGCCGACGCCGCCTTCGGCGCCGATTCTGGCGATGATTGCGAGGATGATGTCCTTGGCTGCCACACCGAAACCGGGTTTGCCGTCGACGGTGATGCGCAGGGTTTTCGGCTTGCGCTGCCAGGTCGCCTGCGTTGCCATCACATGGGTCATGTCGGAAGCACCGATGCCGAAGGCAATGCAGCCGAAGGCGCCGTGCGTGGACGTGTGCGAATCGGCGCCGCAGATCAGCAGGCCCGGCTGGGTGATGCCCTGCTCCGGCGGCACGATGTGCAGGATGCCCTGGCGCGGATCGTCAAAACCGAACAGCCGGATGCCGTGTTTTTTGGTGTTTTCGTGCTGGCCGATCACCATGTTGCGGATTTCATCGACGGCAATGCCGGCAATGCCCTTTTCGCGGCCCGTGGTCGGCACGTAGTGGTCGGTAAAGGCGAACACCTGCTGCGGACGCGCCACCTTGTAGTTGTTTTTGGCCAGCGCGGCAAAGGCATGGCTGGAACCTTCGTGGATCAGCGCGCGGTCGACGTAGAGCAGGATTTCACCCTCCTCCTCATCCACGACGTGGCTGTTCCAGATTTTTTCAAACATGGTTTGGGCGGTCATCGCGACGCTCCTTGAATCGTTATTTGGCCAGGCCAAGGTCACCCAGTATGGCCTTGAAATCCTTGTATTCGTTATCAAGGTAGGGACGCGCCTGGCTGCTGTTCAGATAATTGTCGCCCCAGTACTTCTTCATCAGGTCCTTTTTCCAGTCCTCGGCCCTGGTCATGCGCCCAAGCACCTGATCCCAGTAGGCAATCTGTGCCGGTGTCATGCCCTTCGGCCCGACGATGCCGCGCCAGGTATCGAATACGGCATCGACGCCGAGATCGCGCCAGGTTGGCACCGCTGCGAGGTCTCCGGCCAGGCGTTGCGACGAGGAAATGGCCAGCGCGCGCAGCTTGCCGGACTTGATATGCGGCAACAGATTGGCCACCGGCGCCGGCACCACATCGACATGGCCGCCGAGCAGCGCACTGGTCACTTCGCCGCCAGCCTTGAACACCACCATCTTGAGACGGCGCGCATCACCGCCCGCCTTGCCGACGACCAGGCCGGTCACCATGTGGCTGGTACCGCCTACCGCGGTAACGCCAATGCTCAGCGACTGCGGATCCTGCTTCAGACGTTCGACCATGTCCTGCCCGGACCTGATGGGCGAATCAGCGCGCACGGCGAACAGAATGTATTCGCTGAACAATTGCGCCAGCGGCGTGACGTCGGTGTACGTGATGTTGCTGGCACCGGTAATATGGTTGGTCAGCAGCGGCACCGTACTGACGGATACAAAATGTCCGTCGCCCGGGTGCTGATTGAGATACAGCATGCCCAGCCGCCCACCGGCACCGGGTTTGTTGACGACAATGCTTTTATCGACCAGCTTCAGATTCTGCAACAGCGACTGTACCGTGCGCCCGGTCTTGTCGGTGCCGCCGCCCGGCCCCGAAGGCACCACGATCTCCACGTTGCGTTCCGGCTGCCAGGACTGCGCAACCGCGGGTATGGCCCAAGCCGCCGCGACGATAATCATCGCCTGCAGACCTTGTTTTCTGTACATGCCGCTCTCCTCTTCTGGATCCGCCTGCTACCAGCCCGCGATCAGTTCCGCGCCGGGTTTGACCTCACCGCGTTCGACGCGGTGAACGAGGTCGTTCATTTTTGCGTGCAGCGGCGCCGGAACACCGATGAAAGCGCCGCGTTCCGCGACATAACCGTTGATGAAATCGGTTTCGGTGCGGCGGCCCTTGAACATGTCCTGCGCCATCGACGGGCGCTGGTCGTCCGAGCGTTTTTTCGAGCCTTCGCGCAGGATTTCCTCGATGCCGGCCAGCGCATCCCTGTTGCCTTCGCCCGCGAGTGCGAGCATTTCCGGTTCCATGCCCAGCATGCGCTCCAGCGAATAACCCAGCGCCTGGCCGACGCGTACCGACTGCGAGCCGAGGCGGATCGACACCGAACGCGGACCGTCTGCCGCATCACGCTGGTTGCCGGATAAACCCGTCGCCGCGCACAGGCCGTTGCGCATGGCATTCACCGTGAGTTTGGACCAGCGCTCGCCCCACAGGTTGGTGGTGACCTTGGCGCTGTCCGCCGAACGCAGCAGTCCCGCCACCTCTTCGGCACGCGGCGTGGCGCGGCCATGCGGTTCGCCGACGCGGAACACCGTGTGTTTGTCGCCGCCCAGCGGCACCATGCGCTTGATGCGCCCCGGCGCGTAGAGCTCGGCTGCAATCAGGCTGGCAATGCAGCCCAGCAACTTGCCCCAGCCGACGATGGCAGCGATGCGTTCCTCGTTGATGCAGTTCTGCAGTGAGACAAAATAACCGTCGGGGGCCATGTACGGCTTGATCAGGTGTGTCGCCCATTCGGTGTCGTAGGACTTGACGCAGATGAAGGCGATGTCGACCGGGCGTTCCTTGCAGAAACGCTGCACTTCGGTGAGGTGGATCGCATTGACCTTGATGGTATGCGTCTCTTCCGGCGTCATGCCCGACAGATGCAGCCCCTGGCTGCGCATGGTCTCGACATGTTCGGGCCAGGGATCGATCAGGGTCACGTCATGCCCCATCCGGGTCATGTGACCTCCGGCGATGCCGCCGATCGCGCCGGCGCCGACTACTACGATGCGTTTGCCCATGGATTGCTGTCCTTCAAAAATCACCGGCACGTCTGGCGTGCCGGTTTTATAAAATACTCAATAAAAACAAATACTTATGATAATTACAAGGTCATAGCTTGCTGATGATGGCTGCGGTGAACGCCTTGGTACCGGCCGTACCGCCGAGGTCGCGGGTGACCTGTTTCTTTTCCGCGAGCACCTGGGTCAGCGCGGCATCAATACGATCCGCCGCAGCGATTTCACCAATATGGCGCAACATCAGCACGCCCGACAGGATGACCGCCATCGGGTTGGCAATGTCCTTGCCGGCAATGTCCGGCGCCGAACCGTGCACGGCTTCGAACATTGCGCAGTCCTTGCCAATGTTGGCGCCGGGTGCCACACCGAGGCCACCGACCAGCCCGGCAGCCAGATCAGACACGATGTCGCCAAACAGGTTGGCCAGCAGCAGGCCGTCAAAGGATTCGGGATTGATCACCAGTTCCATGCACAGGGCGTCGATCACCCGCGAGTCGCAGCTTATGCCGGGAAAATCCTTTGCCACGTCCTGTCCTGTCTTCAGGAACAGGCCGTCGGTCAGCTTCATGACATTGGCCTTGTGGCCGATGGTCATTTTTTTGCGGCCGGTTCGCTTCAGGTATTCAAAACCGTAACGCGCGGTGCGTTCGGTGGCTCCGCGGGTGATGATCTTGATCGCCTCGGCGGTGTCATTGTCGATCATGCGTTCGTTGCCGACGTAGAGGTCTTCGCTGTTCTCGCGGAAAATCACCAGGTCAACGTTATCGTAACGCGAGGCCACGCCGGGATAGTTCTTGACCGGCCGCACATTGACGTAGAGCTGCAGCTCCTTCCGGAGCGCGATGGCGATGCTCGGGTAGTCGCCGCGCATTTCCTTGCCGTTTTTGACCCGTTCGATGTTGATGCGGTAATTGCCGCCGAACGGGGTCTGTGTCGGGCCTTTCAGCGCGAGCTTGTTGCGCTCAATGGATTCGAGCACGCTGACCGGCAGGGCAGTGCCGAATTCCTTCTCGGCGCGCAGGCCAACCATCACCTCTTCGAACTCCACCTTGGCGCCGGACGCCTTGATGATCGCGCAGGCAGAGCCCACCACTTCCGGGCCGATGCCGTCGCCGGGTACCACGGTTACCTTGTTCAATCCTGTTTCTCCAGATTTAAAAGCAAAACTTCGATTGGATCATCCCTCAGCTCGGATCGCCGGAACTGCCCAGCGCCCGCAACTTGGGAATGATGAACGGCAGCAGTACCGAAATCACCGACATCACCAGCAGGATGACCGTGATGGCGCTGCCGTAGAAAATCTTCAGGTCACCACCGGAGATGGTCATCGCCTGGCGGAACGACTGCTCCATGATGCCGCCCAGCACCAACGACAGCACCAGGGGAGCCACCGGAATGTCCACTTTGTCAAACACGTAGCCGATGATGCCGAACATCAGAATCAGCCAGAGGTCGACGACACTGCCGTTGATTGCATAGGCGCCGATCGCGGAAATGGCGACGATCAGCGGATAGAGGATGCCCTGCGGGATGTAGAGCAGGCGCACAAACAGGCCGATCAGCGGCAGGTTGAGGATCAGCAGCATCACGTTGCCGATGTACATGCTGTTGATCAGCCCCCATACCAGCCCGGGATTGTTCTGGAACAGCAGCGGCCCCGGCTGCACGCCGTACATGATGAAGGCACCGAGCATCACGGCAGTGGCACCACCGCCCGGGATGCCGAGGGTCAGCAGCGGAACGAGTGCGCCGGCAGTATCGGAATTGTTCGCAGCTTCAGGACCGGCCACACCTTCAATGGCCCCCTGTCCGAATTCTTCGGGATGTTTGGACAAGCGTTTTTCGGTGGTATAGGACATGATCGATGCGATCGTGCCGCCGGCTCCCGGCAGTACGCCGATGACAAAACCGATGATGCCGCCGCGCCAGATCGGTCCGATCGAACGTTTCCACTCTTCGCGGGTGAGCCAAAGCTTGCCGTTGATTTTCATCGCCTTGGCGGATGTCCCGCTGTAAAGCCCCTCCAGTCCGCGCAACACTTCCGCCATCGCAAAAAGTCCGACCACGACAACAACGAATCCGACGCCGTCCTGGAATTCCGGTATGCCCATGGTGTAGCGGGCCTGGCCGCTCTGCAGATCGATGCCGATGGTCGCGATCATCAGGCCGAGTATCGTCGCCAGCACTCCCTTCGCCGGCGATTTTCCAGTCAGCGTGGATACCGCGGTCATCGCAAACAGCATCAGGGTGAAATATTCGGCGGGGCCGAACTTGAGGGCGATGGAGGTCAGCGGTATGGCAAACAGCGTCAGGCCGATGACGCCGATGGTGCCGGCGATGAACGAACCGATCGCGGACACCGCGAGTGCCGCGCCGGCGCGGCCCTTTTTGGCCATCTCGTAACCGTCGATGGATGTCATCACCGACGCCGCCTCTCCCGGCGTGCGGATCAGGATGGCCGTGGTCGAACCGCCGTATTTGGCGCCGTAATAGATGCCGGCCATCATGATCAGCGCCGACGTGGGATTCATGCCATAGGTGATGGGAATCAGCAGCGCAATGCCCGCCGACGGTCCGATGCCCGGCAACACGCCGATGATGGTACCCATGAACACGCCAAGGAAGGTGTACCAAAGATTGATCGGCTGCATGCTCACTGCAAAGCCGTTCAGAATGTGCGTCAGGGTTTCCATGCGCGCCTCAGAACGGGATGATGCCGCGGGCGAGGTTCACGCCCAGCAGCTTGGTGAACGCGGCGTAACTGATGACGACAAACAGCACACAGGTCAGCCCGTTCATCAGGTGGCGGCCGCGGTTGAAATACCCGGTCAGCCCGGCGAGGAAAATCAGCGTCGCCAGCATGTAGCCCAGCGGCTCGAACAGCGCGATATACAGCGCCGTCCATGCCGCCACTGCCACCACGATCCAATGGTGGCGCTCCCACTTCATGACTTCGGCATCGGCAGCCTTTGCTTTTTTGCCGTCACGCAGGATTTCCACGAGCAGCATGGCCGCAGCGACCAGCAGTCCGACGCCCAGCATGCGCGGAAACGCCTTGGGACCCAGCGGGTCGCCCAGTTCAAGGCTGGGAATCTGGGCCGTTGCCCAGAAATACACGCCTGCCAGCAGCAGCGTGCATACAAAAATGATGCGGTCGGTCATTGCTTTTTATCTCCTCCGGATGAACGGCGCCTCCGATCGGAGCGTCGCACTTGCCCCGCACTGGCCTGCGCACATTATCGTTTTGCCGGCGGGTTTCGCAGGTCAAAATCTTAACCGAGAACGCAGCCGCCGTGTTGCCTGCGTACTGCAATGGAAAACCGGATCGTGAAATTGACAATGCGACCGGCCCCGCGTCGGCACGTCCGATCCGGTACTGTTTCACCCGCGCCGGACATCTCCTCGTTGCGGACTTGCCCAGCGTCGCCTTCGCCGCAGCACCAGGCTCAGGGCACCTGCCACGCCTTGATGCGCTCCCAGTTGAGTGCGACACCGAGTCCGGGC
>CAMBCD010000072.1 GCA_945863085.1 Bordetella parapertussis | reverse complement strand
GCCGCTGGTGATCGCGCCATTTGACCCGGCACAGGTTCATCACACCATCCATCATCGCCACTTCGACATACTGCCCCTTGCCGGTGCGGTTCGCCTGGTGCAAGGCGGCCAGCAGGCCGATCGCCAGATGCAGACCCGTGCCGGACTCGCCGATCTGCGCGCCGGTGACAAACGGCGGGCCGTCGGGCACACCGGTCGTGCTCATCGCGCCGCCCATCGCCTGGGCCACGTTTTCGTAGGCCTTGAATTCGGCGTACGGTCCAGTCGAACCAAAACCCTTGATCGAACCCATGACGATCTTCGGATTGATCTCGCGGATTTTTTCCCAGGTGAATCCAAAACGATCCAGTACGCCGGGACCGAAGTTTTCCATCACGATGTCGCATTTTTTCAGCAAATCGACGAATACTGTCTTGCCCTCGGCCGATTTCATGTTGACCGTGATCGACCGCTTGTTGCAGTTCAACATCGTGAAATACAGGCTGTCCGCGTTCGGCACGTCGCGCAGCTGGCCGCGCGTGGCGTCGCCCTGCGGAGGCTCGAACTTGATCACGTCGGCGCCCATCCATGCCAGCAACTGCGAACATGTCGGCCCGGCCTGCACATGGGTCATGTCGAGAATCCGAACACCCTTCAAAGCTTCCATGCTGATCTCCAAAAATTCCGTGACGGATGACGGGCTCATTGCCCGTTTTTCTAATTGTTTAATTGTAAAAGGCGTGTAAAAAGCGTGTACACAGCAATAACGAGAGGCCGACACTATAGGTAATGGCCACCCTGCCGGCCTTGACCGGAGTCAAGATTCCATTCCAATAATTTACTTAAAATAAACAAATAGTTATAAAATTCAATCACCTGCTTTCAGCTGCCTTTTCAGACGCGCTTTTATTCTCCGGCCATGACCCAGCTTGCACTGCATCCCCAGTCCAAGATCATCCGCCTGCAATTGCGGCAGAACATGGTTTTGCAAAACCTCGGTGTCGCGCAGTGGAACGAATTCGAGCCTTTGCTGGAAATCACCGACTATGCCAAGGGGGAAACACTGGAACTCCAGGGCACACATGCCATGGAGCAGTATTTCATCATCGACGGCATCCTGAAACGGACCGTTTCCAATGCCCAGGGCAAGGAAATGATTCTGCGTTTTGCCGCCGAAAGCGACATCGACACCAGCTACGCCGCATGGCGGCTGAAGACCCCCATGCCGTATTCGATCCGTGCCGTCACCCGGGTCCGTGCCGCCAAGCTGTCGATGCTGCAATGGGCTGCGTTTCTCGAGCGGCATGCCAAAATCAAGAGCGAATTCGAGCTTGAGGTGATGAAGCTGATGAGCGAAGTCATGGCGCACACCATCACCCTGCATCTGCTCAATGCGCCGGGGCGGGTGCAACGTTTCATGCGCAAACACACCGAACTCGCCGAGCGCCTGCCGAAAAAGGAACTGGCCTCCTACCTGAACCTATCGCCGGAAACATTGAGCCGCCTGAAGCGGCGCGGCAAGATTTAAGGTCTTTGATGCATCGCAATACCCGTTGAAATGGAAGGGGAAACCGGGCGCCCCCGCAACGAAAATTGACCGGGGTCAAGAGTGGATATGCATGTCCCGCCCTATGATAGGGACGAGTAAATCAGAGCCCCCTCAGGTGGCCAAATGCAGGTGGCCCGAATCTGTCTTAAATATCTGTCGCGAACCGAGGAAATCCGGCCTTTCTTTTTTACCCTCTGCGGCAGAGATTAATAACACTTGTTCAATTGACGGCATCAACGCCAGAGCATCTCAACATGACAACTGACACGCAAACACAGGAACAGACCGACGGCTTTAACCTGGTGATCGATGCGCTGAAACTCAACGGCATCGACACCATCTTCGGCCTGCCCGGCATCCCGATCACCGACCTTACCCGCAAGATACAGGCCGCGGGCATGCGCATGATTTCCTTCCGCCATGAGCAGAACGCCGGCAATGCCGCCGCGATCGCCGGGTTCCTGACGCAAAAGCCCGGCATCTGCCTGACGGTGTCCGCTCCGGGATTCCTCAATGGCCTTAACGCGCTGACCAACGCCACCACCAACTGCTTCCCGATGATCCTGATCAGCGGCTCCAGCGAGCGCGAGATCGTCGACCTGCAGCAGGGTGACTACGAAGAGATGGACCAGCTGGCGATCGCCAAACCATTGTGCAAGGCCGCTTTCCGTGTGCTGAACGCCGAGGACATCGGCATCGGCATCGCACGCGCCATCCGCGCTGCCGTCTCCGGCCGTCCGGGCGGCGTCTACCTCGACCTGCCGGCCAAACTGTTCGCGCAAAGCATGGACGCTGCAGCGGGCAAGGCCTCGCTGATCAAAGTCGTTGATCCGGCGCCGCGCCAGATCCCGGCCCCGGACGCGGTGCAACGCGCGCTCAATCTGCTGAAAACCGCCAAGCGCCCGCTGATCGTGCTCGGCAAGGGTGCTGCCTACGCCCAGGCCGACGCCGACATCCGCGCACTGGTCGAAAAAACCGGCATCCCCTACCTGCCGATGTCGATGGCCAAGGGCCTGCTGCCGGATAACCATAAACAATCCGCGGCTGCCGCACGCTCCTATGTGCTGCCCGAGGCCGACGTCGTGGTGCTGATCGGCGCGCGGCTCAACTGGCTGCTGTCCCACGGCAAGGGCAAGACTTGGGGCGGCAAGGATCACAAGGCCTGGGGCGGCCAGAAGTACGTCCAGATCGACATTTCGCCGCAGGAAGCGGACAGCAACGTGCGCATCGATGCCCCGGTGGTGGGTGACATCGGCTCCTGCGTGTCAGCCATGCTGGGCGGCATCAACGCCGCGGGCGCAGGCTGGCCGCAGCCGTCCGCGGACTGGCTCGGCGCCATCGACGAACGCAAGACCAAAAACATCGCGAAAATGGCCGAGACACTGGCCAAGAATCCCTCGCCGATGAATTTCCACAGCGCACTGAACGTGATGCGCGACATCATCAAGGCCAACCCGGACGCGATGCTGGTCAACGAAGGCGCCAACGCGCTGGACTTCACGCGCAGCATTGTCGACATGTACAAGCCGCGCAAGCGCCTGGACGTCGGCACTTGGGGCGTGATGGGCATCGGCATGGGCTTTGCGGTGGCGGCGGCAGTGGTCAGCGGCCAGCCGGTGATCGCGGTGGAAGGCGACAGCGCCTTCGGTTTCTCGGGAATGGAAGTCGAGACCATCTGCCGCTACAACCTGCCGGTGTGTGTGGTGGTGATGAACAACAACGGCGTTTACAAGGGTACCGACGTCAACCCGACCGGCGGCCCCGATGTGGCGCCCACGGTGTTCGTCAAGGGCGCACGTTACGACAAGATGATGGAAGCCTTCGGTGGCGTCGGTGTACATGCCACGACGCCCGCTGAATTGCGCAAGGCCGTTGAAGAGGCCGTGCGGTCGCGCAAACCCACGCTGATCAACGCGGTCATCGATGAAACCGCCGGCACCGAAAGCGGCCGCATCACCAGCCTGAATCCGACGGCGGCAAAAAAGAAGTAAACCGGGCTGCCGGCTGACCGGCAGTTACGGAACAAGGCAAAAAAATCCGGCCCGGGCATAACGCCCGGGCCGGATTTTTTACGCTCGCCCAATCCCGCAGCGATCGAACTAACAGGCTGAGGGGAGCCTCAACCCGCACGTCAAGCTCATGCCGCACTCCCTCTTAATGCCGCCTTCAGTTTGCCGATCAAGGGCCAGAACAGCATCAGCAATCCCAGCGCCATGATGCTGCCAACCAGCCCGTTGGAGAAAAACACCCGCACGTCACCCTGCGAGATCAGCATCGACTGCCGGAAAGCATCCTCGGCCTGGTCGCCCAGCACCAGCGCCAGCACCAGCGGCGCCAGCGGGTAAGAGAGTTTCTTGAAGGCGTAGCCCATGACACCGAACAGCAGCATGAACCAGATATCCAGCATCGCGTTGTTCACGGTGAAAGCACCGATGGCGCAGATGACGATGATCACCGGCGCCACGATCGAGAACGGGATGCGCAGGATTGCGGCGAACAGCGGCACGCAGGTCAGCACGATGATCAGGCCAACAATGTTGCCCAGGTACATGCTGGCAATCAGGCCCCAGACAAAATCCTTCTGCTCGACAAACAGCAGCGGCCCCGGCTGCAGGCCCCAGATCAGCAGGCCGCCCAGCAGCACCGCAGCCGTCGGCGACCCCGGGATGCCCAGCGACAGCATCGGCAGCAATGCGGCCGTGCCCGCAGCATGCGCCGCGGTTTCCGGAGCAACGATACCCTCCGGCATGCCGGTGCCGAATTTGGCGCCATCCGGTGACATGCGTTTGGCAATGCCGTAACTCATGAATGAAGCCGGCGTGGCGCCGCCCGGCGTGATGCCCATCCAGCAGCCGATGATGCAGCTGCGCAGCGAGGTCAGCCAGAATTTCGGCAGCTTTTTCCAGGTTTCGATGACGATGCGCGTGTTGATCTTCGCCGTGCGCCCCTGGAACGACAAGCCCTCCTCCATCGACAGCAGGATCTCGCCGATGCCGAACAGGCCGATCACCGCAATCAGGAAGTCAAAACCGCGCATCAGTTCATGCCAGCCGAAAATCAGCCGCAGCTGGCCGGTCACCGTGTCGATACCCACGGCGGCCAGCGCAAAGCCCAGCATCATCGCCGCGACAATCTTGAACGGCGGTTCCTTGCCCATGCCGATGAAACTGCAGAAAGTCAGGAAAAACACCGAAAAGAATTCCGGTGGACCGAACTGCAAGGCAAATTTCGCGACCAGCGGCGCGAGGAAGGTGATCATCACCACCGCAAAAAACGCACCGATGAACGACGACGTGAACGCCGTGGTCAGCGCCTCGCCCGCCTTGCCCTGCTGCGCCATCGGGTAACCGTCGAAGGTGGTCGCCACCGACCAGGGTTCGCCCGGAATGTTGAACAGGATGGAGGTGATCGCACCGCCGAACAGCGCCCCCCAGTAAATGCACGACAACATGATCACCGCCGAGGTCGGCGGCATCGTGAACGTCAACGGCAGCAGGATCGCGATGCCGTTGGCGCCGCCAAGACCGGGCAACACGCCGATCAGCACGCCCAATACAACCCCGATCACCATCAACATCAGGTTGAACGGCGTCAGCGCAACGGAGAACCCGTGAAATAGGGCGTTGATTTCTTCCAAGTCGCCTGCTCCTCTAAATCTCTGTGATCAGTATCAATGCGTCAGTAACCGATGAAACTCAGTAACCCAGGAAGCCAAGGGGATTGAATGCCCCCTTGAACAGCGGCACCTTGAACCAGACTTCGAACATCATGAACGTGGCAACGCTGACGGCGATGCCGAGCAGCACGCTTTTGATCCAGGTGTATTTGCCGAGCCAGACCATGAAAACCGCGATATAGGCCACCGACGCGACGTAAATACCGATCATCTGGATGCCGAATACAAAGACCGCAGCCGGCAACAGCACCGACAGCACCAGCTTCAGCTGCGCCCATTCCACGAACACCTTGTGCTCGTCACGTGTTTTGCCGAACAGCACCTGGCCCAGGGTCCCCAGGCTGGAGATGCAGATGAACATGGCGATGTAAAACGGGAAGTACCCCGCCTCGGGACCGTCCGCCACCCAGCGAAAACCGAGGCGGACACTGTCGTAGGCGACCAGGCCGCCCAGCACCAGCAGGAACACTGCCACCACAATCTCGGCGGTCCGGACTGAAATACCCGGACGCACAACATCACCGGCACTCTGCTTGTTATCCATCAGAATTTGCGCTTATAGGAAAAAACTTGAAAATCGGCCAATGCCTGCCAGCCGTGGTGCAGCTGCCCTGCGGGCCGACAATGGCCCGCAGGATCAGTGCAAACGATCAGGGTTTCGCGAGAAAGCCCGAGTCCTTCATCAGGCCATGGTGCAGCGTTTCAGCCTTGGCCACCCAGTCGGCATACTCCTTGCCGGTGAGGAAGGTCTGGTTGAATGCGCCGTCTTCCATGAACTTCTTCCATTCCGGCGTGGCACGGACCTTGTTGAACAGGTCGATGTAAAAGGCCACCACATCCGGCGATACGCCAGCGGGCATGAAAATGCCGCGCAACATCACGTAGTCCGTCGGAATGCCGGCTTCCTTGCAGGTCGGGATGTCGCCCCAGGCCTGGGTGTCGGTGACCTTGTTTTTGTACGGCAGGCGCACTTCGTCAAACACGCACAGCGCGCGCAGTTTGCCGGCACGCCATTGCGCCACCGCCTCGATCGGGTTGTTGACGCTCGAGTTGATGTGTTTGCCGACCAACTGGGTCGCCACTGCACCGCCGCCCTTGAACGGGATGTAGGTGAACTTGACGCCGGCCGCCTTTTCGATCGCCGCGGTGACGATCTGGTCTTCCTGCTTGGAACCCGTGCCACCCATCTTGAAGGTGTTGGGGCCGCCCTTTTTCACCGCTTCCAGATATTCCTTGGCGGTCTTGTAGGGATCTTCGGCGTTCACCCACAGCACGAACTGGTCCAGCGACAGCATCGCCACCGGGGTCAGGTCTTTCCAGTTGAACGGCACACCGGTCGCCATCGGCGTCGTGAACAGGTTCGACAGCGTGATGATGATCTTGTGCGGATCACCCTTCGCGGCTTTCACCTCGAGGAAACCTTCCGCACCTGCGCCGCCCGACTTGTTGACCGGAATCAGCGCCTGCTTCATCAGGTTGTGTTTGGCGACGATGCCCTGGATCAGGCGCGCCATCTGGTCGGCGCCGCCGCCGGTGCCGGCGGGAATGATGAACTCGACGGACTTGGTCGGTTCCCAGGCTGCAGCAGGACCGGATGCAATAGCCAGTCCGAAAGCAGCGACCAGCGGCAATACACCGCGCGACAATACTCGTTGGATACCCATGTGACTCCTCCTTATCAATTGAACGACGGGTGCTGAGTTATATCCACGGCAGTTGCCGCGGCCCAACCTTATTGGAACGTCGTAACGGCCCATTCTTCCGCATTTGCTGCCGCGAAAGAATTGACCGAAATCAAGATTCGAGTATATCCGTCGCCATCAGGGGTGTCGCGACGTTGCTGCGCCGGCGTCCGTTGGACGAACCCGCATCGCATGCCTCCGGTGCTGCAGTACGCGCAACGCAGGCCACCGGAAACGGGCTGTGGCCGGCGGAATTCGCCGACCACAGTGACCCACAAAAATACCTTTAAAAACAAAGACTTACAACATACAAGCGGGGCACAACACCCCACCGCGGGTTTAACGGTGCACCAGCACCGGGATTTTCGCGTTGGCGATGACTTTCTGGGTTTCGCTGCCGAGCAGCATGCGCGCCAGCCCGCGACGGCTGTGGGATGCAATAAAAATCAGATCGCACTTTTCCTTGCGCGCCGCCGTGAGTATGGCGTCTGCCGGAAAATCGCTGGTCACATGCACCAGCTTGCATTTGACGCCCGCGGCTTTCGCCGCTTTCGCGGCGACGTCAAGGTGGCGCTCCACGGCCTTTTTGATGGCAGCAGCATGTTCGCCCGAGGTGACATAACTCACCGGCAGCAGGTTTTCGTAGACCAGCGGCGTTGCCGGCGGCGCAGCATAGAACGCCGTTACCTTGGCGCCGGTGGATTTGGCGAGTTTGACGGCGGCGGCAATCGCGGCGCGAGAGAGCGCGGAGCCATCGGTGGGAACCAGGATATTTTTATACATTTTCATCACCTTATTTCGCGGAAGGACTTATTTCGCGTACGGAAGTACCCAGATCAGCATGCCGAGGATATAACAGATCACAGAGCACACCAGCGTAAACGGTATGCTCCACGCCAGGAATTCGCGCAGCGACACCTTGCGCCCCTCTTCCTTCTCGCCGAGGGTCAGCGCCACATACAGTGCCGGCGCGCCAGCCACCGTCAGGTTGCTGCCCAGCGTGCCCGACCACAGCAGCATCCAGTACAGCGGCCACGGTTCGATGCCCGCTGTCCCCATGTCCTTGATGGTGCGCAGGAAGGTCAGGATGTAGGCGTCGTGTTCGACGATGCCGACGATGGGCACGGTCACCCAGTAGAGCAGGGTCGCGCCCAGCGCATAGTTTTCGAGGAATATCGGCTTGAGCTGGTTGGCCAGCAAGTCGAGGATATGGCTTTTCTCGAGACCGCCGACCAGCGCAAACAGCGCGATGTAGAAAAATATCGCGCGCCAGTCGAGTTCCTGTATGCATTCCTCGAAATTCGACGCTTCCTTGACACGATCACCAAGCAGGGCCAGCACCAGCACCAGTGAAATTGCACCGGTCATCGCGATGAAACCAAGCTGCACGCCGATGTGTTCACGCATCGACATCGCGACCACGGTGCCGAGGAACCAGCCGACGACGATGGTCGCAAACAGCGGATTCGGGATTTTGGCTTCGACATTCAGGCTGCCGAGGTCGGTGACGCGCTTGTGGCCGCGGAAACCATAGGCCCACATCGCGCCCAGTGTCAGGATGAAGGTGACCATCAGGATCGGGAACGACGACGGCCGGCCGAACTGCCAGATGAAATCATAAAACTCGGCGCCGGCGACGCTGTGCAGCATCTGCGGCGGCAGATCGCCGATGATCAGCGCGGTACCCATGAAATTGGCGCCGAAACCGATCATCAGGATCACCGGCACCGGCGACAGTTTCAGCGCACGCGCCAGCGGCAGCGCGACGGGAGCCATCATCAGGATGGTGACTACGTTGTCGACAAACATCGAAATGCAGCCGGCGAGGAAAGTCAGGATGATCACCAGCAGCCCGGGGCGACCGCCTGAGAGTTTCAGCGCCTGTATCGACAGCCAGCTGGGCACCCCCGACTTGCCGAAATGCCCGGCGATGATCCAGATGCCGACCAGGATCGCCATCACGTTCCAGTCGACGAACTTGAAGGCATCGGTCTCGGTCATGATGCCGATCCAGCACATCACACCGACGCCGATCAGCGCCGCCAGCGTACCGTCAATCACATTGGTGATCACCACCACGATCGTCATTGCAAACACGATCAGCGTCAGCCATTGCATTGCATCCATGGGATTTTCTCTTCTGGTGAATTATCGAAAGTGGTTTACGGTTTTGGTACGGTAATCGGGGCTTGCGCCGGTGCCGATATCGCGCTGCCTGCGGGCCCCGGTTTATGCCGCTCGTGCGGCTCCCAGCCCACGAGGAACAGCATCACGAAAAAGCCGATGACATAGGCAATCGCCACATGCCAGCCGTGGCGCAACCACAGGCCGACCGAGCGCGCTTCCGGGTACATGTTCGACAACGCCACGCCGGCGCTGGAGCCAAACCAGATCATCGAACCGCCGAAACCCACGGCATAGGCCAGCACACCCCAGTCGTAACCGCCCTGCTTCAGCGCCAGTGCGGTCAGCGGGATGTTGTCGAACACCGCTGAAATGAAACCGAGCCCAAACGCTGATTGCCACGACGCCACCGGCAGTTTTTCCACCGGCATCAGCGACGCGCACAACACCAGCGATAGCAGGAAAATGCTGCCCTTGGCCGCTTCCGGCACCAGGTCCCATTGCGGTTTGCGCCAGGGCACACAGACAAGGATCACCACCCAAACCGCAACCCCGATGAACGGAAACACATGCGACAGGTGATTGAATTCCAGGTTGATGGTGACATTGGTCGCGATAGCCGCAGCCAGGATCAGCGCGACGATGCCAAGCCGCGCCCAGTCCACCGGTGCATGTTTGCCCGCATCCTTGACGATCGGCGAATAACGCTGCTGCTGCATTGCCGCCGGAATGCCGAACACCACCAGCGCCGTTACGGCAGCGGCATAGGCATGCAACACGTCGCGCGGATCCACACCATCCAGCCACATCATGGTCGTCGTGGTGTCGCCGACCACGCTGCCCGAACCCCCGGCATTGGATGCGGCAACAATCGCCGCCAGGTAGCCGATATGCACCTTGCGGCGGAACAGCGTCGCCGCCAGCGTGCCACCGATCAGCGCGGCGGCAATGTTGTCGAGGAAAGCGGAGAGGATGAATATCATCACCAGCAGTACAAACGCGCCCTTCCAGTCATCCGGCAGGTATTTGGGCAGCACCATCGGCAGATGGCTTTTCTCGAAATGATTCGACAGCAGCGCAAAACCCACCAGCAAACAGAACAGGTTGGTCAGGATCACCCATTCGTGGAACAGATGGCTGAGCAGGCCGTCAAAACCGTCACCGGTCTTGAACCCGGTAAAACCCAGCTTGTAGAGAATGATGACCGTGAGCCCGGTCAGTGCCACCTGCAACGTGTATTTGTGGAACAGCGCCACACCGAGCAGGGTCATGCCGAACAGGATGAAATCGACGGGAATGCCGAAGATGTGCGGCGATTCGGCGGCAACCGCCAGACTGGAATGGACAGCCAGCAACACGCCGATAGACAACAGCGCCGACAACGGCAACCGCCGCTGTTGCACTGAATCTCGAGTTTGAGTCTGGTGTTGCATGCATCTCCCCTTGCCTGATCGTCAATTAACCACGACCGGATGCCGGGAGCGCCTTCGGGCGCATCACAGCTCGGCCTTTACCTCACAGATCAACGCGGCATGCCACTGCCGCGCTGTCGTACAGGCAAAGGTCTCGCTTGCGATGCCTTGCCGGCAGGGCCGGGGAAACGGATACATCCCGCTTCCCGTGATGACGGCCGTGCCGCGGCGGTGACTTATATTATTCCGCCGTAGCTACTCCCCTTTGCGGCGAT
>CAMBCD010000071.1 GCA_945863085.1 Bordetella parapertussis | reverse complement strand
TCCGGCAACATTTTTCTGTCAGTGGACGGCAAATCCACATTTGCCGAACTGGTGGCAAAAAGCAAACTGGATGCCAAGGATGTCGAGGGCATACTCGATGAAATGACCAAGTCGGGGCACGTCAAGGTTTTCTCGACCCCGGCCGCGGCTCCCGCCGCCAAACCCGCCCCGGCTGCCCCCGCAGGCCGTGCGCCGGCGCCGGCCGCAGCTGCACCGGCTGCCGACGAAGGTGAAATGGATCTCGACTTCACCTCCCCTGCCGCCGTAGCCAAAGTCAACGCTGAAGCCGAAGCCCGCAAAGAGAAGGAAACCCAGGCCAAGGCCCGCGCGCTGGCCGCGGCCAAAGCCGCCATGGAAGCCAAGGCCCGGCAACAGACCGAAGCCCAGGCCCGCGCCGCAGCCGATGTCCGCGCCAAAGCAGAAGCGGAAGCAAAAGCCCGCGCCGATGCAGCCGCCCGTGTCGCTGCAGAAGCCCGCGCCAAAGCCGAAGCCGAATCCAAGGCCGCTGCCGACGCCCAGGCCAAAGCCGCGGCAGCCATCCGCCTCAAGGCCGCGCAGGAAGCATCGTCCAAAGCCGAAGCCGAAGCCCGGGCACGCGCGCAATCCGAAGCCCGCGCCAAGGCCGACGCCGTGGCAAAAGCAACCTCGGAAGCCAAGGCCCGCGTCGAAGCCGAAGCCCAGGCCAAAGCCGAGGTGGAAGCCAACGCCCATGCCGCTGCCGAAACCAAGGCGCGCGAAGCCCTCGAAGCGCAGATGAAAGCGATGAGCGAAGCCCTCGCCCGCGCCCAGGATTCCGTCAAACGCGAGGCCGAAGCCCGCGTCCGGATGGAAGCAGAAGCCAAGGCCCGGCTCGAAGCCGAGCGCAAGGCGCTGGAAGAAGCCGAAGCACGCGCCAAGGCCGCCGAGGACGCGGTTGCGCAGGCCCGCCAGATGGCGGAAGAAGCGGCGCGCGCCAAAGCGGCCGCCGAAGCCCGGGCCGCCACGCAGGGCTCGGATCCGGAATCCATGGCCAAGGCAGTGGCTGCGATGCAGGCCCTGGAAGAAGCCAAGATCCGCGCCCGCGTGGAAGCGGAAGCCCGCGTCGCCGCCGAAGCCCGCGCCAAATCCGAAGCCGAAGCCCGTGCGCGCGAGGAAGAGCAGCGCAGACTTGCCGCAGAAGCGGAACAAAAAGCGCGCGCCGAAGCCGATGCCAAGGCGAACGCCGAGCTGAAAGCGCTGCGCGAACAGGCACGACAAGCTTCGGCGGAGGCGGAAACCCGCGCCGAAGACGAAAAACGCGCCCGCGCGGAAATGGAAAGCCGGATCGCCACCGAGCGGCGCGCCCGCGAGGAAGCCGAAGCCAAGGTCGCCGCCGAGCGTGAACTGCGGGAAGAAGCCATCCGCAAGGTGCAGGCCGAGGCCGAAGCCAAGGCCCGCGCCGAAGTTGAAGCGGTCATGGAAATCGAGCGCCGCAAACGCGAGGAGGCCGAGAAAAAATCACAGGCCGAAATCGCCGCACGCACCGTGGCCGAACGCAAGGCACGCGAAGAAGCCGACCGCCAGCTCGAAATCGCCCACAAGGCGCGGGAAGACGCCGAGCGCCTGGCCCGCTCTGCGGGATCCGGCGAAAGCGCAGAGGGCAAAAAAGCCCGGGAAGATGCCGAATACCGCGCCCAGATGGCCGAAGCCGCCGTCGCCAAAGCCAAGGCGCAGATGGAAGTCGAGAAGCAGGCCCGTGCCCAGGCCGAAGAACGCGCAAAATCCGAAGCCGTGGCCCGCGTGGTACAGGAGCAGGCGTTGCGGGACAGTGCGGAGAAAAACGTCAAGTCGCGGGTGGACGAGGAGTTGCGCGCCCGCGCCCGCGCCGAAGTCGAAGCCGACGCGCGTTACCGCACCGAAGCCGCAGAACGTGCCCAGGCCGCAGCCGCCGACCGCAAATTGCGCATGGAATCCGAAGCACGCGACGCCGCTTCATCCTTCCGTTCCGACAAAAAGCCGCGCAGCAAGGGCTTATTGGCCGGCATCGGCCTGCTGATCCTCGTTGCGGGCGGACTGGGCGCGCTGCAACTGATGCCGCTGGGCAGCTATGTGCCGCAGGTGCAGGAACTGGTATCGCAACGCTTCAAGCAACCGGTGCGCATCGCCAACATGCGTTACACGGTTTATCCGGAGCAGATGTTGCGCCTCGAGCAGGTGAGTATCGGCAGCACGCAGCAAATCAAGGCCGACACGGTCAGCATTCCGATGATGCCCTGGAGCCTGCTGCTCGGCACGCAGGAGTTCGACACCATCACCGCCAACGCGATCACCATAGATCCCAGCGGCATTGACCTGCTGCCCGCAATGTCAAAAGGAGCAGGCGGCGCCACCCTTCAAATCAGCCAGCTGCGCCTGACCAACGTCAAGGTCAACGGCATTGCCGTTGATGTACCGCAATTTGAAGCCCTGGTCAATTTCGGCCGTAACGGTGCCCTGCAGAAAATGCGCCTGAGTGACGGGAAAATCACCGTCAATGCCACACCGAAGGACAATGGGCTCGCGCTGACGATCAATGCGCGTGAATGGCAACCACCGGTGGGACCGGCGCTGAATTTCAGTGACCTTTCCGTCACCGCGCAGGTGGATCGCCAGCAGGCGACAGTGAGTACGTTTGAGGGGCGCGTCGGTGGCGGCCGTATCAAGGGCGCACTGAAGGCGACCTGGGCCGGCGCCATGGTCGTCGAAGGCGAGTTCAATCTTGAAAACGGCCGGCTCCAGGACCTGATCACCGCCTATACCCGCGAATTTTCAGCGAATGGTTCAATCAGCGCGAACGGCAGTTATGCACTGCAGGGTAAAAACCTGCAAACGCTGTTCGATGCCAGCGCTGCCGAGGCAACGTTCACCATCACCACCGGTGAGCTGATCAATATCGACATGGTGCGCGCCATGCAGGCGCCGTCAGCCAGCGGCACCCGCGGCGGCAAAACCCGTTTTGATACGCTGAGCGGTGCAGTCAGCATCAGCGGCGGCCGCTACAACTACAAACAGCTGCAACTGGCTTCCGGGCCGCTGAACGCCAGCGGCGCGATTGCCGTCAGTGACAGCGGCGCCTTGTCCGGCCGCATCAATGCCGAACTTGGCAACAAGGGCCTGGTGGTTGCCCGCGGCGGCCTGACGGTGACGGGTGCTGTGCGCGATCCGCTGCTGCGTCCCTGATCACAACCGCAGGACGCAAAAAAAGACCGCGCCTTGCAGCGCGGTCTTTTTTATTGCGGGATAAAACCTTTATTTCCCGGCTTACTGCGCTCCAGACTGTGCGGCACGCAGCGCAGCGATCCGCACATCCAGCGGCGGATGCGACATGAACAGCGCCATCATGCCACCACCGCCGGAAATGCCGAACGCCGACATCTGTGCAGGCAGCGCCGTCTGCTCGTGGTTCATTTTCAGGCGCTCCAGCGCGGCGATCATTTTCTGCCGGCCGGCCAGTTCAGCGCCACCCGCATCGGCGCGGAATTCGCGCTGGCGGCTGACCCAGGCCACTACCATGCTCGCCAGCACGCCGAGCACCATTTGTGCAACGAAGGTGGCGACAAAAAATCCTATGCCCTGACCGCGCTCGTTTTTCAGCAGCACACGATCGACGAAGAACCCGATCACGCGCGAGAAGAAGATCACGAACGTATTCACCACGCCCTGCACCAGGGTCAGCGTCACCATGTCGCCATTGGCGACGTGGCTGATCTCATGGCCCAGGACAGCCTCGGCTTCATCCTGCGTCATGTTGTTCAGCAAACCGGTGCTGACTGCGACCAGGGCATCGTTGCGATTCCAGCCGGTAGCGAAGGCATTGACGTCCGGCGCATCGTAAATCGCCACTTCCGGCATGCCGATGCCGGCGCGCTCCGCCTGGCGCTTGACGGTATCCACCAGCCAGCGTTCGGTGGTGTTCGCCGGCACTTCGATCACCTGCGCGCCGGTGGCCCTTTTGGCCATCCATTTCGAAATCAGCAGCGAAATGAACGCGCCGCCAACACCGAACATGGCCGCGAACACCAGCAGGCCCTGCAGATTGAGGCCGGTCTCGTTTTCGAGCGCAGCGTCGATGCCCAGCAGCTGCATGGTCACGCTGAGGACCGCGAGTATCGCGAAGTTGGTGACGATCAGCAGGAAAACACGTTTCATAGGTTTACTAACCCCCGATGGTTGAACACGGAACATTAGATAGGGACGAAGCACGCAAGTTCAAGATGCGCCGACCCCCGGAAGAATAATTATAAGTATTTGTTTTTATTGATATTTTTAAATAGTTGCCGGGGCCCTGCCGACACCATTAACAAGCGCCGCGATTCTACCGCAGCCACCGGGCCGCAGCTGCAGCCAAAACGTCACCGGACCGTCATTGGTCAGCGTGACCTGCATGTCCGCACCAAAACGGCCTGTGGCCACCTGCGCATGCGCTTGCCGCGCCCGGGCCAGCACATGCTCGAACAGCACCCTGCCCTGTTCCGGCGGCGCCGCTGTCGAAAAACCCGGACGCAGCCCCTTGCGCGTATCCGCGGCCAGCGTGAACTGCGGCACCAGCAGCAAACCACCCCCGACATCGCGCAAGGACAGATTCATTTTTCCTGCATCATCATTAAACACCCGGTAATTCAGCAAACGCTCGATCAGCCTGTCGGCTTCCGTTGCGCCATCCCCGGCTTCGACGCCGAGCAGCACCAGCAAGCCGCGCTCAATGGCACCCACCGTCACGCCGTCGATGACCACCTGCGCCATGCTGACCCGCTGCAAAAGGGCAATCACCGGATTTTCTCCGCAGCCGCGGGATCCGCAACAGGCCTGCGACGCGCCCTGCCCGGCCGGAAATGATCACGATCCTCGTAATAGGCGGACTGTTCATTGTCAGCACACCAGCCCGGAACTCCGAGCACCGGCAGCGGCGCGAGTTCATGGGTATGGCACAAGGCCAGCGGATCACTTATCCACGATGCCACACGGGAGTCGATCTGCGTCAACCGTTCCGCCGGCGGCAATTCCAGGAAATCCCGATCCACCTCCAGCAACAGTCCGCGCCCGGTGATGCCCTTGTACGGCGCGAGCGCCTTTTCACACAAGGCATGGCCGAACAGCAGGAAATCCATGCTGGAGATCACTTCAGCGCGACGCTCCCAGAACAAGGGTTTCCAGCAGAACCCGCGGATCATCTGCAGCAGCTCCGCATCGGCGGAAACCACGATGACGCCACTTTCATCGAACAGCGTCAGCGCGTCGCGCACCGCTCCGCGCCCGCCTGCCCTGCCTGCGGGCAAGGCCGCATGGTGACGCGCGTTCAGCGCCGCCTTGGCCCGCGGAAACGTCAGCCACACCAGGACATTGAACAGGTCGTGCCAGTTGCGTTCGCGAAATTCCAGCTCCCCCCGGGCATAGAGGCGTTGTTCGTATGATTCACCGTCGGCTGCAGGCGGTACCAGCTGCAGCGGCAGGCCGGATGCGGTGCGTATGCCGGCGCGCGTGATGACTTCCTGCAATCGCGACAACGCCGGCCAATCACTGCCGGCAATCTGCCGCGACGCTGCGCGCAGCGTCTTCAGCGGCGGCGACTGCTGCGCAAAGTCCGCATTCCACTCGTCCATGCGCCTAGTGTACGTCGCAACAGCGTTTTCAAGTAAACTTGCCGGCTTCCCGCAACTATCCAGCAGCAACTCATGAGTGAACAGCTAGATTGCGTCGTCATCGGCGCCGGTGTTGTCGGTTTGGCCATTGCGCGCCGCATGGCAATGGCCGGCCGCGAAGTGGTGATGCTGGAAGCCGAGGAATCTTTCGGCACGCACACCAGCGCACGCAACTCCGAAGTCATCCATGCCGGCATTTATTACGCATCAGGGTCGATGAAAGCAAAACTGTGCGTGCCCGGCAAACAGGCGCTGTACCGCTATTGCGCCGAACACGACGTGAAACACCGCAACATCGGCAAGGTCGTCGTCGCCTGTGAAGAGGCGCAGGTGCCGGCCATGCACAAGTACATGGAACAGGGCCGCACCAATGGCGTCGATGACCTGCGTCTGCTGTCACGGGAGGAACTCGCGGAACTGGAACCCAGTGTGCGCACGGCGGCCGGGTTTTTCTCGCCCTCCACCGGCGTCATCGACAGCCACGGCCTGATGCTTGCCTATCTCGGTGACGCCGAAGAGCACGGCGCATCGCTGGCCCTGGCCAGCCCCGTGCTGTCCGGCAAGGCCGGCGCAGACGGCATCGTGCTCAATGTCGGCGGCGCGGAAGCCATGAGTATCGAATGCCGCACCGTAATCAATGCTGCCGGCCTCAAAGCGCCGGATGTGGCGCGCAGCATCACCGGCATTCCGGCGCAGACCATCCCGCCGACGTACTACGCCATCGGCCACTATTACACGCTGACCGGGAAATCGCCGTTTAACCACCTGGTCTATCCGGTGACCCGCGCCGACTGGCTGGGCGTACATGTCACCATTGATCTCGGCGGCCAGGTCAAGTTCGGCCCTGATTTCGGCTGGATCGACAATATCGACTACCGCTTCGACGAAAGCCGCGAAGCCTCGTTTTACGAAGCCATCCGCCGCTATTACCCCGGCTTGAAGGACGGCACGCTGCAACCGGGCTATACCGGAATCCGGCCGCGCATCACCGGCCCCGGAGAACCCGTGCAGGATTTCACGTTTTCCGGCCCGCGCGATCACGGAATTCCGGAACTTGTTAACCTGTTCGGTATCGAATCACCGGGTTTGACGTCATCCCTGGCAATTGCGGATCATGTTGCCGAAATGCTGGGATAATAAGCCGGAATAAAATCGCCATGACTGAAAAAAACTTTTATCGCACCACGGCCAAGGGACTCGCTGAAGTCGCGGCCAAACCGGGCAAACTGAAACCGGGCATCAAAGGACTGCTTGCCGCGGTGGGCGCGCGGGCCACCGCCGGAAACATGCGGGAAAAATTTCCGCGCGCCGGCGACATCGCCGCAGCACTGGAGGCGCTGGCCAACGAAGGCTATATCGAAATCCTGCCGGCCGCGGCACCGACAGCGGCACCTGCAGCCGTCGCCGAACTGGAAAGTTTTCTCAGCGAACGGCCGAAGGAGCCGACCCTGCAGCAGCGGCGCGAAGCCGAAGGCACGATCTCAGGCGCGCGCAAGCTCAAGGCCGGCTACCAGATCAGCATCCTCAACCGCCCGGGCAAACCGATCACGCCACGCGGCGGCAGCGACAGCAAACACGTGATCCTGGTCATCGACAGCCACGAAGCGGAGGCACTGGCCGCGGCGCGCGGCCTGATGCAGGCCGGTTTTGACATCCGCGGCGCAGCCAACCGCGGCGAAATCGCCGCCGCACTCGCCAAACCGCCGCTGCCCGACCTGATCATCATCGATGTCGAAATGCGCGATGCCGTTGGCCTGGACGTGCTTGGCAAACTGCACGAACACCCGGAATTCAAGTCAACGCCGATCATCGTGGTGACTGCGCGCGCCGAACGCGATGACATCGTCGCCGCACTGGCCTACGGGGCCTCGGGCTATCACAACACACCCGTGAAGCCGGATACTCTCGTGCGTCACGCCAAAGACGCGCTCGGCCTGCCTTAGCCGTCGCAACCCTCAGTCCTCGCACCAGCAGCAGACTCATTCGTCCAGCAACTGCTGGATCTGCGGCAGCATCAGTTCGGCCGCCGCGCGCCCCTCTTTGACCGACTCCGCAGCACGGTGATAATCGAGTGCCCCCATGTTTCCCAGCCGGGGGGCGATCAGCACATCAGCAGGTTCCCCGGCAAGCCGGCTGCGGGTAATGCGCACCTGCATGATGCTGATGCTTTCCGCAACGACTTCGATCATGTTCGGCTGGCGATCGCGGGGGCGGCCGCGCACATAACGGCCGGCAATGCCTGAACCCAGATCGACGCCGATGACGAAATCGGCCCCCATCGCCCGGCACAGGGATACCGGCACCGGGTTCACCAGCGCACCATCGACCAGCAAGCGGCCGTCAAGCTCACAGGGCGTGAACAGCCCCGGCGTTGCGATCGACGCCCGCACCACGTCGGTGGCAATGCCCTCGCGCAGCCAGATCTCGCGACCGCTGCGCAGATCTGTCGCCACGGCGCCGAAAGGCAGCGCCAGGTCTTCCACCCGCTTGTCCAGCAGGTTGTCGCGCATGAAGGAAATCAGTTTTGCGCCTTTCAGAAAACCGCCGCTGAAACTGATATCAAAAAAACCGAGCACCTTGCGCCAGGTCAGATCGAGCACCCATTCTTCCAGCGCATCCAGGTCCCCATCCGCGTATACGGCGCCGACCAGCGCGCCGATGGATGAACCGCAGACGATCTGCGGCTTGATGCCGGCCTTCTCCAGCGCACGCAGCACCCCGATATGCGACCAGCCGCGCGCAGAGCCGGAGCCCAGGGCAATGCCGATTTTCAGATCTCTTTTCATTTTTCAATCAATCCTGAATTTATTTGTTTTCCGCAGATACCGCATGATGCTCCAGAAAATCACTCACCGTCCGCACCCATGGCGGCTGCGAAAACAGGAAACTCTCGTTATGGCCGCCGCGCATTTCCAGCATTGTCTTGTGACCGGACGCCGCCGCATACAGGCGTTCGCCATGCGCAAAGGGCACGATTTCATCATCGCGGCTGTGGGCGACCAGAACCGGGCCGCGATAATTGCGCAGGTACGCCAGCGTGTCATAACGGTAGCGGCTAATCAAACGCACCGGTAGCCAGGGATAGATTTCACTGCCAAGATCCGTAACCGAAGTGAAGGTGGATACCAACACCAGCGCCCGCGGCTGCACACGGGCGGCAAGCCCGGCGGCGACGGCGCCGCCCAGTGATTCACCCGCCAGCACGATGGCGCCGGGCTTGATGCCGCGCCCGACGGTCAACCACTGCCATGCTGCCTGCGCATCCAGATCGGTGCCCTGCTCCGATGGTTTTCCGGTGCTCGCACCGTAACCGCGGTAATCCACCAGCAGCACTGCGTATCCCATCGCATGAAAATGCGGCAGGTAGTCGATGCGGTCGGCAATGCTGCCGGCATTGCCATGGAACAGCAGCACTGCGCCGCGCGATGGTGTGGCGGGAACCCACCATGCAGCCAGCGTTTCCCCGTCCGCGGTGGGGATGCGCAGCTCTTCAAACGGCAATTTGACCTGCGCCGGCGTCAAGCTTGCGACACCGCCGATCTGCGGAAAATAAATCAGGCGATCCTGCGTCATCCAGGTGAAAAGCACCACGATGACATAGGCTGCAACCGTGACCGTCAGCAACTGCAGCAGCATGCGTTTCAACGCTGCCATTGCAAAGGCGGCTCATCCAGCGCCGCTGCCTGTTCGCGCAACGCGAGGATGTGATCCTGCCAGTAACGCTGGGTGTTGAAAAAGGGAAAACTCGCCGGGAAAGCCGGATCGTCCCAGCGTCGCGCCAGCCATCCCGCGTAGTGCACGATGCGCAGCGTGCGCAGCACCTCGACCAGCATCAGCTCCGCCACGTCAAATTCGCGAAACTCGCAGTAGCCTTCGAGCACGGACAGCAACTGCGCCTGCTGCGACTTGCGGTCACCCGACAGGCACATCCACAGGTCCTGCACGGCCGGCCCCATGCGTGCATCGTCGAGATCGACAAAATGCGGCCCCTCGTCCGTCCACAACACGTTGCCGGCATGGCAGTCGCCGTGCAGGCGGATGTTGCGCACTGCGCCGGCAGCGGCCCAGCGCCGCTCGATCCGTTCGACCACATCCTCGGCAACGCTGGCATAGGTGTCGTAGAGGTCATCCGGCACAAATTCGCTGTCGAGTACGAACTGCACCGGCTCGTAGGCAAAGGATTCGATGTCCAGCGTCGGGCGATACGCGAAAGGTTTGACCTGCCCCACCGCATGGATACGTGCGATGAAACGCCCCATCCACTGCAGCGTGTCCGGATCATCCAGCTCCGGCGTGCGCCCGCCGCGGCGCGGCGTCAGCGCAAACTGGAAGCCGCCGTGTTCGTGCAGCGTACGGCCGTTGAAGGCCAGCGGCGCCACCACCGGCAGCTCGCGCGCAGCGAGTTCCGTGGCGAAATCCTGCTCTTCCTGGATTGCCTCGGTACTCCAGCGCAGCGGACGGTAGAATTTGGCGACAATCGACTGACCATCGTCCAGCCACACCTGGTAGACGCGATTTTCATAACTGTTGAGCCCCTGCAAGCGGCCATCGCAGCGCAGGTCGCAGCAGGATTCGATGGCGTCAAGTATGAGTTCGGGATTCAGTGCGGCATAGGGTTTCATGGCGCGCACTGTAGCAGTTTCGCGATTACAACCGCGAAATTGTAGGGCGGATGCGCCCCGAAGGAAGTCCTCTTGGGGGAAGGAGCGCAGCGACGTTATCCGCCGGATGATTACGCAGTGACAAGATCACATGCGGCGGATGGCGCCGCTTCGCGACTTATCCGCCCTACCGCGCTACCTCGACCTCAAGCTCATTTTGCTGACGGGGAGATATATGGAGACAATCGAATGTATGAAACGGTCTGACGAACTTCACGAAAAACGAACGTTGAAGTCGCCGACGAATACGTCGATTCCCCTACGACAAGCGAACCATCGCGTAAGCGCCCAATTTCAATGGCACCACTGTAGTTGTGTTGCGCCCCGTCGGTGTAACCAGCGTAGCGACCGGCACGAATGTGAACAACCCCATCTTGGCAAACGAAATCGTTC
Organism: Bordetella parapertussis; assembly: GCA_945863085.1. The sequence continues at coordinate 37 of CAMBCD010000071.1, read as the reverse complement.
GCCGAGTGTCTGTAGGTTGCAGTAGTTATGTATGGAG
>CAMBCD010000070.1 GCA_945863085.1 Bordetella parapertussis | reverse complement strand
GTCCAAGCCGTATGGCCTGTTTTTCGTGTGCGGCCCGACCGGTTCCGGCAAAACGACGACGCTGCACTCGGTGCTCGGTTACCTGAATACCTCCGACACCAAGATCTGGACCGCGGAAGACCCGGTCTAGATCACGCAAAAAGGCCTGCGCCAGGTGCAGATGAATCCCAAGGCGGGGATGACCTTTGCCGTGGCGATGAAAGCCTTCCTTCGCGCCGATCCAGACATCATCATGGTCGGCGAGATGCGCGACAAGGAAACCACCGGCACCGGCATTGAAGCCTCGCTGACGGGCCACCTGGTGTTCGCCACGCTGCATACCAACAGCGCGCCGGAATCGATCATCCGCCTGCTCGACATGGGCATGGATCCGTTCAACTTTGCCGACGCGCTGCTCGGCATCCTGGCGCAGCGTCTGGCCAAACGCCTGTGCGGCAAGTGCAAAAAACCGCACGATGCGACGACCGAGGAGATCCAGGCGCTGATCGTCGAGTATGCGATGGAACTGAAGAACACCGCGACCTGGAAAAAGGATCCCAAGGCGGCCGAAGCCAAGCTGCTGGAAGACTGGATTGCCAATTATGGCGGCGAGACCGGCAAGCTGGTGATCCACGATCCTGTCGGCTGCGAGGTCTGCGGCGGCAGTGGTTACAAGGGGCGGGTGGGCCTGCATGAACTGCTGGTGGGTACCGACGCGCTGAAGAAGAACATCCAGGAGCATGCGCGCGTCGCGGAAATGGTGGCGACCGCCCTCGAAGACGGTATGCGCACCTTGAAGCAGGACGGCATCGAGAAAGTGCTGATGGGCATTACCGACATGAAGCAGGTGCGTGCCGTCTGTATCAAATAGCTCTCCTCCCGTCGTCCTGACTCTCATGAATCAACCGGAACTCCCGCCGGCGGCGACCGAGCTTGCCCACCGGCTGGGGGAGCTGTTGCGCATCGGCGTGGCACTCTCCCGCGAGCGCGACATCAACCGTTTGCTCGAAGCCATCCTGATTGCGGCGAAGGACATTACCAGCGCCGACGGCGGCACGCTGTACCGGATGACGGATGAGCAGTCGCTGCGCTTCGAGATCATGCGCAACGACACGCTGGGCATCGCCATGGGCGGCACCAGCGGCGTGGATATCCCGTTTTATCCGGTCAACCTGTTCGACAAGGAAGGCAACGCCATCAACAGCATGGTTGCCACCTATGCTGTGCACCATGACTGTTCCGTCAATGTGGCGGATGCCTACACCGAAGCCGGCTTCGATTTCTCGGGCACCAAGAACTTTGACAAGAAGACCGGTTACCGGTCGACGTCATTCCTGACCGTGCCGATGAAGAATCACGAAAATGAAATCATCGGCGTGCTGCAGTTGATCAATGCCAAGAACCGCGAAACCGGGGAGGTGGTGCCGTTCTCGGAAAACGACCAGCAACTGGCGGAGTCACTGGCCTCGCAGGCAGCGATCGCGCTGACCAACCGGCTGCTGATCAACCACCTGGAAAGCCTGTTCGAGTCGTTCATCCAGATGATCAATGCCGCGATCGATGACAAGTCGCCGTATACGGGCGGGCATTGCGAACGGGTGCCGACGCTGACCCTTCTGCTGGCCGAGGCGGTCAATAACTGCCAGGTCGGGCCGCTCAAGGACTTCGCGATGACCGATCGCGACCGTTACGAGCTGAAAATCGCCGGCCTGCTGCACGATTGCGGCAAGGTGACGACGCCTGTACACGTCGTCGACAAGGCGACCAAGCTGCAGACGATTTATGACCGTATCGAACTGATAGACACGCGCTTTGAGGTCATCAAGCGCGATGCCCAGCTCGCATTGCTGACCGGTAGCGCGACGGCGTCCGCGACCGAGACCCTGCTGCGCGACATTGACCAGGACCGCGAATTCCTGCGTCGCACCAATGTCGGCGGTGAGTCGATGCGCGATGAAGACATCGCCCGGGTCAGGGCGATCTCCGCACGTTACCGGTGGCAGCGTCCCGACGGCAGCATCGGCGATTTCCTGACGACGGATGAAATTGAAAACCTGACGATACGTGCCGGCACGCTGACGCCCGGGGAGCGGCAGATCATCAATCACCATATCGACGTCACCATACAGATGCTGGAATCGCTGCCGTGGCCCCGTCATCTGAAGCAGGTGCCGGAGTATGCCGGCGGTCACCACGAGCGCATGGACGGCAAGGGTTACCCGCGGGGTCTGACGCGTGACCAGATGTCGGTACAGGCGCGCTGCATGGGCATTGCCGATATTTTTGAGGCACTGACGGCGAAAGACCGGCCCTATAAAAAGGGCAAGACCCTGACCGAATCACTGACCATCCTCGGCAAGTTCAAGCTGAACGGGCACGTCGATCCGGACCTGTTCGACGTGTTCATGTGGGGGAAAGTTTACGAGAAATACGCCAAGGAATTTCTCGATCCGGAGCAGATAGACGTCGTCGACGTCGCACGAATCCCGGGGTATCAGCCGCCACCTGTCCGGTGATGGGAGGTCGGGCCGGTTAATCTTTTTTGGATACGGCCACGACCAGTTTTTCGGTGATCATCTCGATGAAGGCGTCTTCATAGCCGCGTTCCTTCATTTCCCAGCGAAAGGTATTTGCCAGACGGGCTTTTTTGTACAAACCCAGTTTGTGTTCCTGTCTGAAGGCAGTCGCGGTCTCGAACAGGGAATCGACCTTGGGCTCCAGCGTTTTCAGGGAAACGCCAGGATTTCCGGGGGATGCCTTTCCTTTGGGCGGACGGAGCACCACGACCTTGTCCACGAGCCCGCGTGCAAATTCGTCCACTTGTTTTCCCGAGACCGATCCGAAAAGACCCATGAAGCATTCCTTTGAGCAGATGAAAAAGCGGCCTGTGTAGAATGCGAGAATACCAAGCATGAGCCTTGAGGTGTAGCCCCTCGGGCAGGGGCTGCCAGGCAATGTCATGCGGTAATTTGAACCCGGGATATATCCGATGCGCATGTTGAGGAATTTGTTGACTGGTTTGTGGCGAGCGCCGGCTGCTGCAGCGCGGGCAGCGCGTGAGGAAAAAGCGGTGTTTGCCCTCGGGCCGGCAATCAGCGCGTTCAACCGGGGGCAACACGAAGAGGCAGTCCGGGCCTGCGAGTCAGTCATTGCCGGGCAGCCGGACAGCGCACAGGCCCGCCACTTGTGCGGCCGCGCCCTGATGGCTCTGGGAAGGCAGGCGGAGGCCGAGAATCTGCTGCAGGCTGCATTGAGACTGGATCCCCAGCTTGCAGATGCCTACGCAGATCTGGCGACGATCCGGCTGGAGGGCGGGGACCACGAGGCGGCTGAGCAATTCAGCCGCGCTGCGGTGGATGCACAACCCCTGGAGGCTCGTTACCACGAATTGCTGGCGAATGTGTTGGAATCGACTGATCGCGACCGCGAGGCGCTGGCTGAATTGTCTGCGGCGCTGGATTGCGCGCCGGAGCGCGTTGACCTGTTGCTCCGGGTTTGTTCGGGCCTGGACCATGCGGGACGCCATCGCGAAATGTTGCCGCTCGCCGAGCGGGCCATTGCCGAGAGTGGAGAGAGTTTCGAGACGCTCTGCTGTCTTGCCCTTGCGCAGTTCGGCGTGGATGACCTTGATGGTTCTGTGGCGACAGCGAGAAAAGCCTTGCGGCTGCGTACCGATAAAGCGCCTCCCTATGTCGCCCTTGGTACGGCCCTTTTCGAACTTGGGCAGACCGAAGAAGCGCTGGCAGCACACCGTCGTGCACTGAAACTCGAGCCGGGTTCCGCTGCCGCACGTTACGACATCGGCCTGATCAATCTGATGCGCGGGCGCTTTCGCGAAGGATGGGAGGATTTTGATCAGCGCCTGCGTCTGCAAAAAGCCCGGGCATGGCGTTCCTGCGAACCACGCTGGAATGGCACGGCGCTGAATGGCCGAACCATCCTGGTCATGCGTGAGCAGGGCCTGGGCGACGAGATCATGCATGCCTCCTGCTATCCCGATCTGCTCAGACAGCAGGCGCAGTGCCATATCGAATGTGATCCCCGTCTCGAACGCCTGTTTGCCCGTTCTTTTACGGGCGCACATTTCCATCCTTTGCAGGATTTGCAGACCCGTGTGCGTACCGACCCAGGAGTGCCGGTCGATGTCTACAGCTACGCCGGCAGCCTGCCTCGATACTTCCGCAACGGCGTGCAGGAGTTTCCCGTGCACGACGGGTATCTCAAGGCGGATCCGGAGCAGGTGGCGCACTGGCGACGGCGCCTCGCTGCACTGGGGCCCGGTCTCAAAGTCGGCATTTCCTGGCGCGGCGGTGCGGCAGTAACCCGCCGCGCGCGCAGATCGCTGGACCTGACGCAGTTGCTGCCCCTGTTGACCGTTGCCGGCGTACACTGGATCAATCTGCAGTACGGTGATCGGGGCGGTGAAATCGCGGACTTTACTGCCGCGCAGGGTATTGCCATCACGGACTGGCCGGAAGCCATCGACGGCGACTATGATGATACTGCGGCGTTGGTCAGCGCGCTGGATCTGGTAATTTCGGTATGCACCTCGGTAGTCCATCTGGCCGGCGCACTGGGCCGCCCGGCATGGGTCATGACGCCGCGGATTCCGGAATGGCGCTATGGTCTGGATCGGGACACCATGCTCTGGTACCCGTCGGTAAAGCTGTTCCGGCAGCCTGTTCGCGGCGAATGGTCTCCGGTGATTGCCGATATTCGGGAGCGGCTGGTGATCAAATTCGGGGGGGCATGACTGACAAAATTTGTCAGCTTGTGACGGATCGTTATCTGTGGCGATTGGTTTCGCTGACATATGGAATTCGGAAGTTTGTGACCGTGACGGCTATTCGTGACACAGGTCACGCCGCAATAAAGGTCTTAATGTGGGATTCTTAAAAATATCAATAAAATCAATATCTTAAAATATTTTCGCTAAAGACGCATCCGTGGTCAAATCAAATGGTACGGGACTTGCTCTAATGCACAGGCGGGCTTGGCCCGGCGTCAATGTGTTCAACTTTCTGGGAGCATCACATGAAAAATCTGCAAAAAGGCTTCACGCTGATCGAACTGATGATCGTCGTGGCGATCATCGGCATTCTGGCGGCAATTGCGATTCCGCAGTATCAGGACTACATCACCCGCGCCAAGTGGCAGGACAACCTGTCCCGCGTCCAGGCTTTCAAGACGGCGATTGCCGAATGCCTGCAGAACAATGCAGGTGACCTGACCCAGTGCGATGACACCACCGAAGTGCGCAGTTCGACCGGTGCGCTGACCCTGCCGGCAGCCAGCGGCAATATCTCTGCACTGGCTTATGACGGTACGGGCATCCTGATTACCGGCACGGCCGGCGTCGGAAGCTGCACAGTGCTGATCACTGCGGATAATTCCAGCGGATCGTCGGTGGCCTGGCGTTACACCAACGGCGGTGGTTGCGGCAAATCCAAAACCGGCGTGGGCACCTGATCTACTACCTGGTTTGAAAAGAAGCCCCGGTTTTCCGGGGCTTTTTTTCGTACATCGTTGTTGTAAATCTGCGCCGTGGGCCTGCCTGATTGGCATTTGCGGCGGATTCCCTGATGATCGTGGCTTGTCGATGCCTTGCCTTTCGCGAAAACCATGAATACGAACCAACCGGCTCCGGTGACGCTGCGGACATTGCCCCGGGTTCTGCTGGCGGTCGCGGCCTTTGTTTTTCTGGCGCCAAATATTGATTTTGCTGCCGACTTGCAGTGGCATGACGGACAACGCCTTGCCCAACTGGTATTACTGGCGGCGGTGGTACTTTCTCTTGCATGGCCGGGCGCCGGACGCAGCCTGGCCGATACATGGGTATTGTTGCCGCACTGGTGCCGCATCTCATTAATGGCGGCATTCGTGCTGGGGTTTGTGTCCAGCCTCATGGCGCCGCTTCCGCGCTGGGCGTTGCTGGAATGGGGGCAGTGGTGGCTGTTGCTGATGATGGTGTTATGCATTGCCGCGCAGCGTCGCCGGTTTGGCGAATGCCTGGATCAGCAGCTGGTGCTGCTGATGTTGGCAACGGCAACAGCATATGCGATCAGTGTCGGTGGAGTGTATGCCGCCATGCTGCTGATCGGCCCGGTTTACGGGCAGAGTTTTGAAATCCGTGAGTTGTATGTCAATTTTTCGAACCTGCGGTTTTTCGGCCCCATTCAGACCATGCTGCTGCCTTTTCTGCTGCTGCCCGCAATGTGGTGGGGGACGACGCTGGCGCGCCGTATCTTGCTGTGGAGCGTCCCGGCAGTCTGGTGGATGCTGGTTATCGCTTCCGGTACCCGTGGCACCTGGATCGCGCTGCTGATCGGTATTGCTGCCGTGGCGATTTATGGCCGCCTCGTCGGCCGGCAGTGGATCAAATGGCAGATTGGCGGCCTGCTGTGCGGGCTGCTGTGTTATGCCTTTTTCATTTTGCTGGTCCCATGGTTGCTGGCGCAGCCAGGATCATTCATCCACCGCCCCGGAGACATCGTGTCTTTGTCGCTGCGAGAGGTGTTATGGACAACCGCCATTGCATTTGCGGCGCAGAACCCCTTTCTTGGCGTCGGGCCCATGCATTACGCCTATTTTGCGACGGAGGTGGCATCGCATCCGCATAATGCGGTTCTGCAGTGGCTCGCGGAGTGGGGGGTCCCCGCTGCGGTGTTGCTGACAGCGGTATGCGCTGCAGCCGGGCTGGTTTTTGCAGCGCATGTGCGCCGTACTGTTAACCAGGCCGGAGAACGCAATGCAATGCTGCGAATTGCGTTGCTGGCTGCGCTGGCGGGAGCGGCAGCGCAGGCGATGGCGGACGGTGTTCTGGTGATGCCGGTCAGCCAGACTCTGCTGGCATTGCTGTGCGGCTGGGCCCTCGGACTGTATTTCACCGCGCCTGCTGTACGTTGCGGGAATGTTCAGCACGCAATCTTGATCACGGTGACCGTGATTGCCGCCAGTGCTGTGGCCTGCGGCGTTGCGCCGGAAATTACCCGTATCGCCGAACGCGAAAAAACGTATCTTGCAGCCCACCCGGTTAGTGCCGTGTTGTTTCCCCGGTTCTGGACACAAGGCTGGATCAACGAATAATGGACCCGGTGGTGTTCAGGTGGCGAGCCCCGGATTTCCTGCGGCACCCGTCACCCGCGGCCGGTTCAGCACCGGCGGTTTGATCACTTTTTTGTCGCGCAGATAACGAGTGACGACATCCCAAACCGGTTCTCCCGAGGCGCCTTCGGCCACTGGTGCCCAACTCGTCAGCTTGTAAGTCCGGGTCGCATCCAGTGCCCTGCCTTTGAGTCGCATGTCGCTGATCCGGTTGCCGATTTTCTGTGTCGGGTCACAGGCGTATTGCAATGCGCCGATACGCACCATGTCGCCGCCCTGCTGGTAATACGGATCGGGGTTGAACAGGTTGTCGCAAATGTCCTCGAGCAGGTTTTTCAGATTTTCGCCGGTGATATTGCTGGTGGTGACAAAGGGGTAGGTGATTGCGGTCATGTTCATCACGTCTTCCGTGGTGATGGGTTCGCCGGGCAGGATGGAAGTGCCCCAGCGGAAGCCCGGCGAGAACGCGATTTCAGCATCCTGGGTTGCGAGCAGGGCATCCAGTATCAGTTGATCGAAACTGCCGTTGAAATTGCCGCGGCGGAACAGCAGACCCTCGCTGACCGCGAGTTTTTCATTGAGTTTGGCTTCGTACGGTGCGCGGTGTTTTTTGATCAGCGCAGTCATGTCGGTGTCGGCTTCGAGCAGATTGGCGAACACCGGCAACAGGCGGTAGTTGACGGATTTGACGTTGCCGCCGCGAACGTCGAGTTCCAGCACACCGAGAAACTTGCCGTTGGACCCGGCATTGGTCACCAGCGTCTGGCCGCCGCGGTTTTTTACGGTGACCGGGCGGGGCACGGCATCGTGGGTATGGCCGCCGAGTATGACATCCAGGCCGGACACCCGCGATGCAAGCTTGAGATCGGTATCCATGCCGTTATGCGACAGCAGCACCACGGCATGTGCGCCTTTTTTGCGCACTTCTTCAATCACGCGTTGCAGTCGTTCCTCCTGGATGCCGAAGGTCCAGTCAGCGACGAAATGGCGGGGATTGGCGATCGGAGTATAGGGGAATGCCTGGCCGATGATCGCGACCAGCGCGCCGTTGATTTCGCGCAGCGTGTAGTCCTTGAATACCGGATCGTCAAAATCGGCGGTGCGGATGTTTTGTGCAAGGAACTCCACCTGTCCTTTGAAATCCTTGTTGACCACTTCCTGCACCCGTCTGGCGCCGTAGGTGAATTCCCAGTGGCCGGTCATGATGTTGACGCCGAGCAGCTTCGAGGCGTCGATCATGTCCTGGCCCTTGCTCCACAACGCAGTAGCGGAACCCTGCCAGGTATCGCCGCCGTCGAGCAGCAGGGCGCCGGGGCGTTGCGCGCGAACCTGTTTAACCAGTGTTGCGAGGTGTGCGAAACCGCCGACCTTGCCGTAGGTGCGGGCGGCGGCGACATAATCCAGATGGGTAAAAGCATGCGCTTCGCGGGAGCCCGGTTTGATCCCGGCATGCCGCAACAGCCATTCACCGACCAGATGCGGCGGCCGGCCACGGGCATCGGCAACGCCGATATTCACATCCGGTTCGCGAAAATAGACCGGCAGCAACTGCGCGTGGCAGTCGGTGAAATGCATCAGCGTGACGTTGCCCTGCGGCTTGCCGAGTGCATAGAGTTCGCCGCTGCGTGCCGCGGCAAATGCGCGACCGTCGCCGAGAGGCAAGCCCTGGGCTGCGGCCACGGCCATGATCTGCAGAAACTCCCGGCGCGACAGGTTCATCAGAGTGGGCTTTCGAAAAAAAGAGGCTTGGTTGCCCAAGCCTCTGGTTGGTTACAGCAATCGCAGTTACTTGTTTATCGGCGATTGCGGGTCGAGCAAGTAGGCCACCATGTGCGTGATCTGTTCCGGCGTCAGGTGTCCGGTGGCGCCCAGGCGCGGCATGTTGGAGCACGGAAATACCGCCCACGCGTTATAGATCTTCTCGTAGGTATATTTCACGATTGCCTCGGAATTGCCGCGCTGCTTGCCGTAACCGGTGAGGCTCGGGCCGACGTTGCCGACGTTGATCTCGCCGGGCGCCAGCGCGTGACAGTTCTGGCACAAAGCACCATTTTCCTTGCGCTTCTCGGTCTTGCCATTGCGGATACGGTCACCCGCGCCGTCATGCGCCAGCTTGTCGCCGGTTTTCCAGTCACCGACAAGCTTGCCGGAAGCCGGGTATTTGATTGATGCCCGCGCCAGTTTGACTACTTCGGCGGCTTCGGCCTGGGTCAGTTTGGCATCGCCGATTTTGCTGCAAATTTGCTGCGACCGGTCCTGCTCCAGGCGTTTCATGTGCGCCGGTGATGCGGTAAACGCATCAAACACCATTTTTTCCGCCTGCTGCCGGGTTGTGGCCTGATCCGGGTAGGAAGCGCAGCCGGCAACCATCAGTCCAGCTGCTGCGGAAATGAACCACTTGATCCAAGTTGTTTTCATCACATCCCCCTAACGTTTGAACCCGGGCACCTGCATTACTGCATCGTTGCCCTGGCGGTTGAGATAGGTGGTCAATGCAATGGAATAATCCGTCGCATATTTGAGGTCGGGGAGGCGCATCTGCCAAACGCAGTCGTTGAGGCGCCATTGCATGGTGCGCACGACATAATGCGCGCCGCGGTAGGCGGGCCAGGTTGACGCCACTTCCTGCGCGCCCGCTTTGCTGGTCATGTGCACCAGGTCCTGCAGGCGGATGCGTTTATCGGCTTCACCGTGGCATTGCACACAACCGAAATCGGTCTGGCCGCTGCGGCGGAAGAACAGGTATTCGCCGGCCTTGTACATGTCGTACTCTTTCTGGTGATTCAGCGTGACATTGATTTTCATGCCGTTGGAGCGCGAGGTCACGTAAAGTGCCAGCGCCTCAATGTCCGAGCCCCGGCTCGCCGGGGCGCCGATGGCCTGTTTGATCAACTGGGCGCGGTCGAATCCCTGCAGTTGCGTCATGCAGGTCAGCAGCCGTGATTCCAGATCCTCGACGCGGTCGGTGTCGGCGAAATAGCGGGGCAGGCGTGCTGCCGCGCCCTCGAGTTTCCCGGGACCCATGCCGAAATCACACTGCTCCAGAGAGACATTTTTCGGGCCGCGTTTCTGGAGAAACAGGGCCTTGCCCTGATCAAGCCACAGTTCGCCGGGATTGTCTTCCATCAGCATCTTGCGGCCGACGGAAAGGCCGTTGCCCTGCTGCGCCATGGCGGAAGGCGCCACAGCAAGGCAGAGGGCCGCACTCAAGGCCAGGGTGATACCGCGCATTTTTTTCACGATCTCCTCCTTCTTTTTCTTTTATTGATATGCAGGGGCGCCGTCGCAGTCATGTACCTGCAGATACCGCGACTTCATCGCTGCGCTTGTCGCCCTTGTTGTCGGTCCAGGTGACGCTGATCTTGTCGCCAACCTTGGCGCCTTTGACGCGCAGGCCGAGGAAGGGATCCCGGGAAATGGCCTGACTCCATTGCGCGTCGAGCACGGTTTTGCCGTTGTGAGTGACGATCACGCTCTGGATGAAATGCAAGGGCACGACTCCCTTCGGGGTTTTACGCGTGCCGGTTTCCATCGGGTGTCGCATCAGGATGCGCACGTCCGCGGTGTCGCCCTGCAGCGTGGCGCGGATTTTCATCGGTTCAGCCATTAGGTTCTCCTCGTTTCTCAGGGGTGGTTGCGGTCAACCGCAGCCGCCTACAGTGACTTTGACTTCTTTGATGGCCGTGTAGAACTTGCCATCGGCCTTGACGATGGCGCGCACGTTCGAAGTCTGGCCCATCTTGAGCCGCGTCGAGACATAAGCCTCGCCGCCGGCGCTGATATCGAAGCTCGCGGCCAGCGGGAACGGATTTTTCTCGGCGACG